>DASWNS010000274.1:0-2833 GCA_036399115.1 Pyrinomonadaceae bacterium
ACGAAGACAGGTTTTCTCTATTCACGATTTACGATTCACGATTCACTTTCTTCTCTTGTCACTTGTCACACGCCGCTCGTCACTTCAACTGACTGACGACGGTTTGCTCGGAGCGGAAGGCATCGAGCACCTGACCGGGAAAAATTCCGAGATAAAAAGTGCCGAGCGCCGTGATGATAATTGCCAGCGCGACGCTGACGGGCACGGCGGGCGCGCTCCACGCGGTCGAGCGTTCGCGGAAGAACATCACGACGATGAGGCGCAGGTAATAATATACCGAGATCGCCGTGTTGAGCACACCGATGACTACGAGCGCGACGAAGCCCTGATCGAGCGCGGCGCGAAAGACCATCACCTTGCCCATGAATCCGGCTGTCAGCGGGATGCCGAGCAGGCTCAGCAGAAAGAGCGTGAGCGCGAAGGAGAGCGCGGGGGCGGTGAAGCCGATGCCGTTGTAGTCTTCAATCTCCGTGCGGCGGTCGCCGCTGCGCGCGATGAGCGTGACGACGGCGAACGCGCCGAGGTTCATCACGGCATAGGCCAGCAGGTAGAAAGCGACGGCGGCGATGGCATCGTTTTGCAGAGTCTTATCCGTGGCCTGACCTGCCGCGACGAAGCCGACGAGCGCGTAGCCCGCGTGCGCAATGGACGAATAAGCGAGCATGCGTTTCACATTCGTCTGCACGAGCGCGGCGAGATTGCCGACGCACATCGTCAGGATCGCGAGCAGCCAGATGGCATTGATCCAGGCGGAGTGTAGTTGCGCGGCGTTCGTCGTGGCGGCGACGAAGGGGAAGCCGAAGAGGAAGACGCGCATGAAAGCGGCGAAGCCGGAAGCCTTAGGTCCGGCGGCCATGAAAGCCGTCACGGGCGTCGGCGCGCCCTCGTACACGTCGGGCGTCCAGACGTGGAAGGGCGCGGTCGCGATCTTGAAGCCGAAGCCGACGAGCATCAGAGCCGCGCCCGCGTAGAGCAGCGCGGGATAGGCGAGCGCGTTCTCCGCGCCGATGCGGAGCGCGAGTTCTTTAATGTTGGTTGTGCCCGCGCCACCGTTGGCGAGCGTGGTGCCGCCATAGACGAGCGCGATGCCGTAGAGCAGAAACGCCGACGAGAACGAGCCGAGGATGAAATACTTCATCGAGGATTCATTCGAGCGCAAGTCCGTGCGGCGAAATCCGGCCATCACGTAGGTGGCGATGGAGAGCAGTTCGAGGCCGAGGAAGATGATCACGAGGTCGCCGCCCGAGGCCATCAACATCATCCCGACGGTGGCGAACATCAGCAGCGCATGAAACTCTCCGGCGGGCAAGTGTTCCCATTCAACCCAGATCATCGAGATGAGCACCGTGAGCACGGAGACGACGAGGAAGACGAGCGTGAAGGAGAGCCGCATGCGGTCGAGCACGATCATGCCGTTGAAGGCTTCGCGCGCCGTCGTCTCGTCGTTCCACAGCCAGAGACAGGCGACGCCCGCTGCGGCGAGTCCGAAGAGCGAGAGCAGCCCCGTCACCCAACGCTGGTTCGAGCGGCGCGTGAACGCATCCACGAGCATCACGAGCACGCCCGCGACGGACACAATCGCTTCCGGCAGGATGAGCGAGAAGTTGATGTCAGGCGACACGGCCTGAGCAGTTTGAAAGGCGAGAGGCAAGTTCATCTTTTTAACCCGGAGCGAACGACTATTAACTAGCCGTCAAGTTTAAATGGCGACCGGCGGCGGCAATGTTTTTCAGCGCAGGCGTCCCGCGCCGCCCGTCTCTTCTTTCGTGCTGAGGAGCGCGTCGAGCCGGCTGCGGATCAGCTTTTTGTACTCTTCGGCCTGCGAAGTCATGCCCGTGTGTTTCGGCGCGACGAACTTTCCCTCCCGGTCGAAAAAGACGACCATCGGCAGGCGCACGCGCTCGCTGAACTGCGCATAAGCCGTCTTCTCCGGATCGCGCAGCACGGGAATCGTCATCTTCAAAGACTTCGCGTAGTCGCGCAAAAGTTCGTTTGAAGTTTGATCGTCGTTCTCGATGCTCACCCATAGAAACCTGACGCCGCGCCCCGCATACTCTCTCTTCAAATCTTCCAGAGCTTCGAGTTCCCACGCGCAGGGCTTGCACCACGTTGCGCCGAACGAGACGAGCACCACTTCGCCACGCATCGCGGCGATGTCATATGTCTTACCGTCAACGCCTTTCAGCTTGATGCTGACCTGCGCATCGTCTGGCTCGCGGCGCGACTCAGCCGTCACCCACGCGCCACCGCAGAGCAGGAGCACGACCAACGTAACCGGAAGAAAGAATCGCTTGTTTAATTTCCACATACTTTTGACGATCCCGTATTTACACGTCCACGCGCCCGGCTTTGCCTTCAACGGCTCTCGGCGATGCTGCCGCCGCCTTCAGTCGCGACGACGCGCGAGCGTACAAGTTCGACCGCGGCGCGCGAGCGATTCAGAAAGGGTCGCGGATAGACGCCCATGAAAATCATCAGCACGAGGAGCGGCACGAGCAAGCCGAGTTCGCGCGAATTGAGATCGGTGAGCCGCGCGTTCTGCTCGTTCCGCACGCGCCCGAAGAGCACGCGCTGCAACATCCAGAGCATGTAGACCGCCGCCCAGATCACGCCCGTCGCCGCCAGCATCGTGGCGAGGCGCGCCCACCCCGTAGAGAGCGCGGGCGAAGTCCACATGCCGAGCATGATCAAAAACTCGCCGACGAAGCCGTTCAAGATCGGCAAGCCCACGGACGACAGCGAGGCGAAGACAAAGAGCGTAGCAAACCACGGCATCGGTTTCGCTAAGCCCCCAAACTCCGAGATCATACGCGTGTGCCGTCTCTCGTAGTGC
>DASWNS010000275.1:0-6069 GCA_036399115.1 Pyrinomonadaceae bacterium
GGAAGAAGGTCTCTTCGTCGGGCACGCTGAACATCGGGCGGGTGAGCCGCGATTTGACGAACGGGAAGAAAAGCATCAGCGAGCCCGGCAGGAAGAGCGAAGGGTCGAGCGACGCGATGGTCTGCGACGCGAAGTCGTCGATCTTCGAGTCGGGGACGAACATGTCCAGCCAGGGGTGCGGGAAGCCGCCAAGCCCCGCTTCGTTCAATTGGTCTATGAGCTTCACGACGAGGTCGGTGTACTCGAAGTAGGTCATGTCTTCGAGTTGCTGCGAGCCGGGGATGTAGTTGAGTCCCTGTGTGGGATTCGCAGGCAGCTCCCCGGACGACGTGTAGAAGGACGTGCCCTCGATGAAGAAGGCGAAGCCGTCGGGCGTGGCGACGCTCATGCCGCGTATGTGATCGAAGCGTTCCGCGCGGGTGAGAAATCGAAGGTCGGCGAGCATCGAAGGCACATCCGGGTAGAAGAAGCGGAGCGTCTGCGCTCTTTCCCCAGCTGGGATGAGACGGATCGTTGCGCGGACGATAACTGCGCACAGTCCGAGTCCCGCCAGCGCGGCATCGAAGAGGCTCTTGTTCACCGACTCGGAGCAGGTGACGAGTTCCCCCTCCCCCGTGACCACCTGAAGTTCGAGGACGTTGTCCACCTGCGCGCCGTGCAGGTAACTCCTGCCGCTGACGCCGCCCACGGAGAGCGTCCCCGCCACGGTCAGACGCGTGTAGTCTGTAAGCACCGGGGGCGTGAGGCCGGCGGGAATGGTGGCGAGCAAGAGGTCGCGCCACACGACGCCGGCGTCAACGACGGCGCGGTCAGGCTCGATGGCGTGAATCTGATTCAGAGTGCTCATGTCTATGACGACGCCCGCGCCCGCCTGCGACTGGCCGAACGCCGTATGCCCTTTGCCACGCCCGGCGATGCGTATGCCGTGTTCGCGAGCGAAGCGCACCACCTTGACGATGTCTGCAACCGAGCCGGGGCGCAGGACTGCGACGGGTGTGCTGTGAATGATGTGGCCGAAATCGTCTGCGGCTGCGGCGAGCGCGGCGGGGTCAGTGGTGAGTGTCCCGTCGAGTGGCGGCAACTGTGCGAAGCCGACGCCGCTGCTCGCCTGCGTTACCCATGAGCGGCCTGCGAGGTCGAATCCGACGATAGCCGAAGTTGCTAACAGTCCTTTTATCAGATCGCGTCTGGAAATATTCATCACAAGTTACCTCTCTTCGTGAGCTTTACGGAACCTCAAGCCTGACATTTGCGCCTTGCTGTTGCGAGCCACCTTCGCGTGAATGATCTAGTTCACCGGACGACGTAGCAGTGGTGGGTGATGCGCCGGGCGTCTCATCTATATAACGCGAGAGTCGTACGCAAAAGGGATCATATCGCAGATATTTTTTTTCAGGTAAGACGCCAGCAGAGAAGTCTCACCTCCGGAGTTTACCCTTCCCATGACGGCACCGCAAATCGCCTCTACTCCGGCGTCCATACCTGCGTCCCTACCGGCACGTCGGCCTTCTCCACGCCTCCCGGCAGGTCACCGGCGCGCAGCCGCACGTCTGCGGAGTTCGCCTCCACGGCGACGACCAACCCGACCCGCTCCATCCGGAAGGTGTCTATGATCTTTAAAGAGTAACTGACTCATAACTAATCAGAGCCTACGTAAGGGCAAGCGGCACAGCGCACGGCAACGCCCGTCCGCACACTACTGCCGAACCATTCTCTCTTGCGGACGGCATTCTCGCTCCTTGCGGGTCGGGAGCCTGCCGTCGTTATAACCTTCTCATAAATTCTATATCTATCAAGTTAAAAGTGAGATGAGTTGACGCTTGAATTCAAACCTTATTTCGTAGCCTGGGGAATATATTGTTACCATCACAATATGAGCAAAGGGAAGCAGCTTTACGCCGTCAAGCGTGCCGCGACGGGATTGGGATTATTCGCCGTCGAGACTATTCCGGCGCGTAAACGAATTATTGAGTATGTCGGCACGCTCATCTCAAACGAAGAGGTGGAGAAGAGTCGCGGGAAATATTTTTTCGGCGTCAACACGAAGTGGGCAATTGACGGCAGCGCGCGCTCAAACATAGCACGCTACATCAACCACTCGTGTAGTCCTAACGCGGAGGCTTTTATCTCCGGGCGACGGGTTTGGGTCTGGTCGAAGAGGAAAATCAAAGCGGGCGAAGAGATTACCATTGATTACGGCAAGGAATATTTCGAGGATCAGATTAAGCCGAGGGGTTGCCGTTGTGCTGTGTGTAGCAACAAAAGCAGGAGAGTCTCTGCTTAAGCTGCACGTTTCTCTGCATTGATGATGAGCGCCACGTCGTTCGTCAACGCCACGCCAACCTCTACTACCTGAGCGCGCCGTGGCTGGAGCGTGCGTGCGACCTCGCGTAACCGTCGAGCGTCTTTGAGGGTGACACACACCAGTTCATCCTCGCCGTGGTCAGCCAACAACAGCATGATCTCGCCCGCCGTGGCCGCAATCTCATCCGCCAACTCCGGAGATGCCTCGTCCTGCTCATTGCCGAGAAGGAGAGAGCATAATTCTTCGAGGCGGGTTGAGAAGCGAGAGAGTTTGTCTAACTGAAAATTGTGATGACTCATGGTGAGACGCGATTCTATCATCAAGCGTCTGACGAGGCTAGTATTATTTGTGCGACTTTGTGCCGCCCGTTGTACACAGGGCGATTGAGATGCCGGGACGTTATTCTTCAAATTCAGACAGACTGAATGCGCTTAAGGGCAACGCTGGCGAGAGGAATCGCTGAAGTCCACGATGTCTCTCCAGTTTGACGGGTGCAGGCTGATCTTGAGCGTGTAGCGCGGGTTGGTTCTGCGTCTGGTGGGACGCACGATCACGCGATAGTCGCCGGTCTGTCTGGCGGAGAAGACCACATCCTGCGCGTCCTCGACGCGCTCGCCGTCCGGATGGATGAAAATGAAATCGGATGAGCCTTCTTCGTCATCCGTCCTGCGCCTGATCGTGTTGCCGTGATACAGAACGTCCGTCACGATCACCTGCCCCTGACGGGCGTGAAAGATGTATGTGTCCCTGCGTGGCGGTTGCACTGTGCCGCGCAAAATAGTGCAGGGACGACGCGCGGGCAGGCGGACTCTACGAGACAGCCCGCCACCGTCTTGTCCCTGTGCATTTGCCGGGAGCGTCAACACACACATGAATGTGAGTAATAGAGCGAAGGCAGCGAGTTTAAAGTTGATAGTTTTCCGGTACATAGAATTTCAGCAGTCAGGCAAGCGTCTGGAAGTTGTAGACGCGCGAGCTTCGACAGGCAAACTCAATAGCATGTGATTGTAGCAAACTCAAGGAATTCAATTTATGAGCCTGCTATAAAATCCTGCGCAGGGCTTTGGCAGGTCGCCTGCCGAGGAGCGCGAGAGACGTTAACAGCAGCAGGGTGGCGAGCGAAATCCACGCGCCGGTGCGCGCCGACGGTGCCGCATATTTCATTTCGACGCGATGCGCGCCGGGCGGGACGTGCACGCCGCGCAGGAGAAAGTTGGTGGTGTAGATTGGCCGTTCGATGCCGTCAACCGTGGCCGTCCAACCGGGATAGTTGATCTCGCTAAAGACCAACAGGGCGTCAGTCTCTGCATAGGTGTCTACGGCCACGCCGTTCGGTTGATAGGAGACATGCGCCGTGGCGTTCGACCCGACAAGACCGCCGGGCAGAGCGGGCAGTTCGCCCGTCGAAACTTCGAGCAGCGCTGTGCGACGCGGATCGAACTCTTTGTCGCTCTCGCCGCGTATGCGCCGCAAAGCCTCTTCGCCATCGACCGCTTCGGCCTCGGCGACGAGCCACGCGCGCGGCAGGGCACGCTCGTTTCGCAGGATCAGGATGTCGTCCGCGTCGTAGACGGTCTGCCATTTACCGGGGTTGAGTTCGACGGGCAGACGCGTCCCGGCGTGAGCCAGCGTGGTCGAGCGTCTGGTTTCCGAGTCGAAGATGGTGGTTTTCCACAAGGCGAGCGATGCGCCCGCTGCGACGTTTTCTATTTCGATCTGCTCGACGGCGGCGCGTCTGCCGAGCGGGATGCTTGCGCGGTAGCGATGCGCAGTGAAAGTGTCGGGCGCGTCGCCCGGCCTGCTATCGAAAACAGGCGCGAGGCTATGGCGGATGTTGCCGCGCACCTCCGTTCGCTCATGCGCTCCGTCGGCTGTGTCTGTTCCGGCGCGCAACTCGCGTTCGAGCGTCTGCCCGTCCGAGGTCAGGATGCGGAGCTTTGCTACCACCTCGCCATCCGCATTGTTCGACGAGTTAGCCAGCGATGAAACGATTGCCAGCGTGTCGCCCTGCGCAGACCTGCCGTGAATAAGAGCCTTGCGCCCCGCCTCGATGTGCCTTCCACGCTCGACGCCGGAGTAGCTGATTCCCGCCTGTTCGAGACGCGTGATCGGAGCGGCGGAGAAGTCTGAGAAGGAGACGAAAAATTTCGTGTTCAGCAGATCGAGGACATGAGAGTTGTTTCCGAAGATAGAGAGGTCGGATGGAAAACCGGGGCGCGGGTTGAAGCCGTCCATCCCGACGTTGCCGAGCGCGCGGCTGTAGCGTTCGAAGATGAGCGGCTCGTAACCCGCGACGTTATGGATGCCCGCGAGCATACTCAGATTGGGCGCGTCCACGCGCGGGCGTTCGGAAAACTGGTCTGCAAAGAGATCGACGCGCAGGTAGGCGCGGTTCTGCACCGGATCATGATTTCGCAGGAAGCCACCTGCGACGGACGGCGGGGCGAACTGGTCTGCCGGTCTAGCCCACGGCAGCCACCACACAGAGAGCAGTATGAACGGCTCCATGAAGCAGGTTAACAAGACCGCTCCGAGAAGCTGTCCCGTGCGCCAGCGACCTTTCCTGATCTGCCAGCCCGTCCAAATGCTAACAAAGGTCAGGATGGTAAAAGCCACCTTCCACCCGGCATATGAACTCTGGACCAGTCCCTTGTTCAAAGCATGATTCGGGAACGGAGCAGGGGCTAACTGCGCCCACCAGATCAGGCCGGAGAGTGCCGCCAGCATCAGTGTGATCAAACTTATGTTGAACTTGAGGCGCGGGCTTTGCACAGTCCTGCGCGCATGCCACGCAGCCAGAGCGTCCCAGCCGTAGGCTGACAAGACCGAGACGGCGAAAGACCATTCGAACATGTGACGCGCCGGGCGTCGGAACAGGTTGACGAGTGGGACGTTGTAGAGCAGACGATTCAGCGGCGTGTAGTCGCCGAGCATGAGCGCCCACGCCGCGAGCGCAGTCGCCAGCCAGAAGATGACGCGCGCATCGCGCCCGCGCCGCATCGCGAAGACGCCTCCCGCCCCGGCCAACACGACCGCCAGCAGCGGCATATAGGTTGTTACTTCCAACTCGTAATAGGCCGGGAACAGCAGCGACTTCAAGATCGTCTGCGGGGTGAAAAAGCCGCTGTTGAAAAGCTCGAAGCTGAGCACGCTGCGAATGCTGAACCGCACCGCGCGCATTGATTCCAGCACTTGAAAAGCGGCGACTCCCGCGCCCGCTACGACGGCGCAGATCGCCGCGAACAGTGGCCGCCAGCGCGCGGCGGAGAACCACCGGGGGCGTTCGCTGTCGGCGTGCGGCAGGCGTCCGCGCGGCGGCGCGAGACAGAGAAAGCACGCATAGGCGACGGCGATGATGGCGACATACAAAAAGCCCTGCCCGTAGCCGTTCAGCACGGACATGGCATAAGCCAACCCGCCCCAGAGCACGCAGGTGGCGAGTGTCCGCGTTCGCGCACGCTCGATGAAGAGGAGCAGCAGGGGCAGCCACATCACCGCGTTCGAGGTCAGGCCGTTATGGCCGAGAACGTTGGTCGTCAGGCCGCTGTAGGCGAAGCCCAGCCCGGCCAGTAGTGCTGCGATGCGGCTCAATCCCAGTTCACGAATGTAGGCGTAGAGGAAGGCGGGGGCGAAGAGAAAAGGGGAGAGCACGTAAACTTGTTCCGCCCACACGCCGGGCAGGAACAGGTAGCCCCACGTGAACGGGTAGCCGAGGGAGAGTTGCCCCATCGAGAGCAGCGGGTAGCCCGAAAATATGAGGGAGG
>DASWNS010000276.1:0-15073 GCA_036399115.1 Pyrinomonadaceae bacterium
CTTGATCTTCCAATAACTCGAAGCGGATCGTGCCGTGGTTCGTCTTGATGTTTGCGATGCGATTTGCCATTAGTCTCTCCTCAATGAAATGTCGAATCGGAATATGGAATTCAGAATACAGGAGTCAGGAGACAGCCGGACACGCTTTTATTCTGAGTGCTGAATTCTGAATTCTGAATTCCCGTTTGATCTCTCCGCCAGGATAAGTTTCTCGATTGCCGCTGCGACGCCGTCTTCGTCGTTGCTCTCCGTGACGTGGATGCCTGCGAGTTCGAGCACGCGCGGCTCGGCGTTCGAGACGGCGACGCGCGTTCCGGCAAACTCCAACATCTCCACATCGTTGTGATTGTCGCCGACAGCCATCACTTCGGCGGGCGTCAAATTATGCTCCGAGGCGACCGCCGCCAGCCCCGTGCCCTTCGACACGTCGGGGTGAATCACGTCAATCAGCCCGAAATCAATCGAAGGATAAAGCGTCGTCATCAACTTCGCGCTCGCGCCGAGTTCGCGTGCGAAGACACCGCTCAGGCGTTCGATGTCGGAGAACGTGCCGGAGAAGGTGATGTGGACGGGCGCGTGGTCGAGATACTCTTCGAGCGAGGGGACGTGGAGGATGGCGCGCTCGGCTTCGTCGCCGTGAATGCGGCGCGACCATTCGATGTATTCGGCGACAGGCCCCGCCGTGTCGCGCAGGTGATCATAGACGAGCACGCCCGCGCCCTCCGCGTCGTCGCTCACGAGCGGGTCAGCGCGATAGGCGCGCCCGAGGCGCAGGACTTCGCGCGCCGTCGCCAGCGGCAACAGACTCGCGTTGACGGTTTCGAGCGTGCGCGCGTGCTTGGTGAGCGCGCCGTTATGCGCGACGACGGGCACGTCTAAACCGAGTTTGAGCGCGAGCGGGCGCGCATCGCGAAAACGACGCCCCGTGACGAGCGCGACGCGCACCCCTGCCGCGCGCGCTCCGGCGATGGCGAGCGCGTTACGCTCCGACAACTCGCCGAGCGAGTTGAGCAGCGTTCCGTCGAGGTCGAGCGCGAGCAGGCGAATCATAAAAATAGTGACGAGTGACAAGTGACGAGTGACAAGATTAAACCAGTGAATCGTAAATCGTAAATCGTCAACAGCGAAAACGGATTTTCGTCTGTTGACGATTTACGATTTACTGTTCAAGGCTTTTCCCGCTCATCACTTGTCACTCGTCACCTGTCACTGCTTTCCTGCCACTGTCGGGCATTTGCTCCACCTGACGGATGTTTGATGGCTGACGTATGATGCGGGCATTGAACGAGAAGGAAAAAATTCGGAAAGGACGGGGTTTTCTATGAATGTGACACACCTGGAATGCGCGGCGTGCGGGCTGAGACACGAGGCACGGCAGTTGCTAAATCTCTGTCGTGAGTGCGGCAAGCCTCTGCTGGTTCGCTACGATCTGGAGCGCGCCGCCGCACAGTTGAAGAAGGAAAGTTTACGAGAGAGGGCTGGGGATTTATGGCGTTACCGAGAGGTGCTGCCCGTCGCGCACGTAGAAAATATCGTCTCGCTCGGCGAAGGCTGGACGCCGCTGCTGCGCGCCGCACGATTGGGCGCGAAGTTGGGCTTGAGCGAACTTTACATCAAGGACGAATCGCAGAATCCGACGCAGAGCTTCAAGGCGCGGGGGATGACGGCAGCCGTCTCGATGGCGAAGGAGTTGGGCGCGCGTAAACTCGCCGTGCCCTCTGCGGGCAACGCGGCGGGCGCGCTCGCCGCCTACGCCGCACGCGCCGGCCTTGAGGCGCACATCTTCATGCCGCGCGACACGCCCCGCGCCAACATCGTCGAATGCGAGCAGATGGGCGCGCACGTCACGCTGCTGGACGGACTCATCACGGACTGCGGCGCGGAAGTCGGGCGACGCAAAGAGGCGGAAGGCTGGTTCGACGTTTCGACTTTGAAAGAACCGTATCGCGTCGAAGGCAAAAAGACGCTCGGCTACGAGTTGGCGGAACAGTTCGGATGGGAGTTGCCCGACGTGATCATCTACCCGACGGGCGGCGGCACCGGACTCATCGGCATGTGGAAGGCATTTGAAGAGATGGAAGCGATGAACTGGATCGGCAGCAAACGCCCGCGCATGGTGACGGTGCAGGCCGCCGGGTGCGCTCCCATCGTGCGCGCGTTCGCCGAAGGCAAGCGTTTCGCGGACGAGTTTCCAGACGCCGCCACGACCGCTTCGGGCTTGCGCGTGCCGAAGGCCATCGGCGACTTTTTGATTCTCGACGCGCTGCGGGCTTCAAACGGCACGGCCATCAGCGTGACGGACGCGGAATTGATCGCGGCGACGCGCGAGGTCGGCGCGGCGGAGGGTCTGTTTTGTGCGCCGGAAGGCGCGGCGTGCCTGCCCGCTCTGGAAAAGTTGCTGGCGGCGGGGTTGGTCAAGCCGGAGGAGCGCATTGTGCTCTTCAACACGGGCGCGGGCGTGAAATATCTGGAGAGTTTTTCATAGTGAAACGGCGCACACAGAAGCAAAGCCGGGCGTTTTTGGCGCGTCTAATATTCTTCGCGTCGGCCTTGAACGTGGCGGGCATTTTATGTCTGAACGCGGCGACGCGCGCCCCGGCGGCGGAGCCAATCGTGGGGCAGGAGTTCGGATACGCAGGCTGGTCGCGCGGGTGGGCGTCGCTGCTCGATTCGTTCGGATTCACCTTGATGATGCCGGGAATATTCTTCGCCTCGTCGGTCTTTCTGGGCGCGCACGTCTTGGCCTTGAATGAACGTGCGGCGCGTTCGATCTGGTACGCGACGGGGTTCGGGATCAATCTGTTGACGGTATGGAAAGTCGGCGTTGTGTGCGAAGCGGTGCGGGAGAGAGTTTGAGATGATTGGAGAAGTTGCGATGAAACGGCGTTTGCCAGCGGTGCTGTTTGTGCTGCACGTTACGGTGCTGCTGCTCATAATTTTGTTGGCCTCTTACAGCCTCGCGCACGCACAGGGCGCGGCGACGAAGTTGCAGCCCGGCGGAGCGAACAAGAGTCCGGCGGCAAACACTTCGACGATGGCCGAAGTCGAGCGTGCGCGCTTTGATCGTGCGCGCACGGAGGGCTTCGAGGCTCTCTACAATCTCGACTACGAAACGGCGCGGGCGCGTTTCAAAGAACTCGCGCGCCTCTACCCGGAGCATCCGGCGGGACCCCAGTTCCTGGCCGCGAGCCTGTGGCTTGAGACTCTGAACGCGTCGCGCCGTTTGCAGTCGGGTCTGTATAACAACGACTCTTTCTACGCAAAGACGGAAGACAAGGTTGACCCGAAGATCGTCGCGCAGTTCAAAGAATGGACGCGCACGGCGAAGAGTCTGGCGGAAGCGCGCCTGAAGAAGAACCCGCAGGACACGGAAGCCCTCTATTTTCTCGGCGCGACGCAGGGCTTAAAGGCCGCGTTTGCGGGGGCGGTCGAGCGTAGTTTCGTCTCGGCTCTGCGCAGCGGGTCGGACGCGGTGGATAAACATCGTGAGACGCTCAAACTCGATCCGAACTATCACGATGCGGCGTTGAGCATCGGCATGCAGGACTACATCGTCGGCGGCCTCCCCCTGCCTTACAAAATTCTCGCCGGGATGACCGGCACGCGCGGCTCGAAGAAGCGTGGCCTGGCGACGCTCGAACGCGTGATGCGCGAAGGGCAGTGGGCGCGAGACGACGCGCGCGTGATGCTCATCCCGCTCTACAAACGCGAAAAGCGATTCGCGGACGCCGCCGCGCTGGCGCGCGAACTCGCCGCGAAGTATCCGAAGAATTACCTGTTCAAGTTGGAGTACGCGGACGCGCTCGTCTCGCAGGCGGCGACCGAGCGCGCAGGCGACGGCGGCGGGCAGGCCGCGACGGCGACCGAGCGCGAAGCCTTCGCCATCTTCGACAGCCTCCTGCGCGACAAGGCGACGCGCGATGCGGCTGCGCGCCAACTCGATCTCATTCATTTCCAATACGGCGAAGCTCTCTTCGTCGCGGGGCAGACGGAGCGCGCGGCGAAAGAGTTTCTGGCGGCGGCGTCTGCGCCGAATGCGGAGGCGAACTTAGCGACGCTCGCGCGCCTGCGCGCCGCGCAGTCCTTCGACCTCGCGGGCAGACGCGAGGCCGCGCTCGCCGAGTACAAACTCGTGCTCGCGCGCCCGAACGTCTACGACTCGCTCGAAGAAGCGCGGCGCGGCATGCGCGAACCCTATCGCAAAGTCGCGGCGAAGCCGCAGGAAGATAACTAAAAGTGTTCGTTGTCCCGTGGTCGCCCGCCAGTTGTTTGAGTTCATATGTCACCTGCTACCACAGTCTGCATTGAACCAACGGCGGACGGCCACGGGCAACGGGCAACGGACAAAAATCAACGGACAACGAACAACCGGCTACTGACAAGGATACAGGTGAAGTGGTGCAAAAGAATTTAAACGGCGGGGCGGGGCAGACGCGACCGCGCCGCCTGCTGTTGTGTCTCGACGGCGTGCCTTACGAGGTGATCAAAACGGCGAAATCGCGCGGGCTGTTCGCGCGCTTCGAGAAGCCCGCCGGGTTGCTCTCGCCCTTCCCGACGATGACGAACATCGCGCTCTCGACGATGCTCGGCGCGACTCCGCCGAACGGCTACGAGAGCCTCTATTTCGATTGCGACGCGCAGGAGCTTCGCGGCGGCATACGCAAGTACATCGGTCGGCGCACGCCCGACAAAGTGCCTTCGTCCTACATGGACGAACTCGATTATCAAGAGCCTCTGCCCTTCGAGTTTCTCGTCTACGTTGCGCCCGACGCGGTGTGGCGCGCGGACATGCGCCGCTTCCGCGACAAGTTTCAGAACGCGCCGCAGGATAGAGACTTCTTCGCCTTCCTCAAAGGCACGGATGGCCTGTTGCACATACGCGGACCACAGAAGTTGAACGTCGCGCTCGAATCGCTCGACCGGATTCTCAAGGAGATTCAGGACGTGTGCGGCGCGGAGACGGAGATCGTCCTCTTCTCAGACCACGGCATGAACCTCGAAGAGAATCAGAGAATACATCTCCAGACGCACCTGCGCGCCAACGGCTACGACGTGAAAGACCGCTTCGAGCGCGGGCGCGGCAGAGGCAAAGTGGCCGCGCCCGCCTTCGGCCTCTGCGGCTACGCCGCCATCTATTGCGCCGACGAGACAGACCCCGCGCAGGTCGCCGGTGCTTTGACGACGCTCGAAGGAGTTGATTTCAGCATCCATCGCGAAGGCGAGTCAGCCGTCGTCGTACACGGTGCGCGCGGCACGGCGCGCATCAGCCGCGAAGCGAACGGCTCTGCGCGTTACAGCTACGAACAACTCACGGGCGATCCTCTGCAACTCGCGGAAGCGCAGCGGACGCTACGCGAACGCGGCGAACTCGACGCGCGCGGCTACGCTGCCGACGCCGCCTGGCTGGCCGAGACTGCCGGGCACATCTACCCGGACGCGCTCGCCAACCTCTACGCCTCGCTCCACGCCCCGCGCGTGCGCCACACGGCGGACGTGCTCGTCAGTTGCCACGACGGCTACTACTACGGCATGTCTTTCTTCAGCCGCTTCGTGCGGCTCGCCGCCACCCACGGCAACGCCCTGCGCGCGAGCTCGACCGCCTTCCTCATGAGCACGCACCGCGAATTTCCCACGCACGTCCGCGCCGCAGATGCGCGCCCTTTCCTGCGCGATTAGCCGGGGAGTTATAAGTCCCAAGTCTCAAGTCCCCAGTCCCGCAGCCGCGTGGGCTGTGGGACTTGAGACTTTCGCTCCCGGTTCCCGAGGGTCTTCTACAAAAGAATTGATCAAAGCCGCGCGGGGTGTGTAGAATGCACCGGAAAAACGCGTGGCCTTCCGGCATCTGCGACAACTTAGAGAGACAAAAAAAGCTCCCCTGAAAATATTCTCCGGCTCTCGCTGGTTGAAAGAAAGAGATCAATCATGAAAAAACTATGCTTCAGCGTAATCTTCGCACTCCTTTTCTTAACGCCGTCCGTGGGCGTCAAAGCACAGTCGAAGGCATCGGCGTTCTTAGGGGCTTGGGTGCTGGATAAGGAAAAAACCAGTGCCAAGGATTTTCCCAAAAAATTGCAGAACTACAGGATGGTCGTCGCCGAAAGCGAGAACCTCCTCAACGTCAAAAATCAGGTTGAAGGCCGGGTGGAAGTGGAAATTTCGAGGGATCGCGCGGCGGACGTGGGGCCGAATATCACCCCCAACACGGTCGGCGCACCTCCCGGCCAGAGGGCTGGCGGCCTGACGCCGGGCGCACCGAAGAGCAACTATAGCGGGACGCTGGCCTTGTCCTTTACGCCGGGTCAATTCGTTTATGATCTCAGCGGCAAGGAAGTGAAAGTCGAGATCAAGCGCGGCGAGAAGGTTAACGGCTACGCCAGAATTACTGCGAAGCTGGACAAGAACGGCAAGACGCTGAAACTCACGACCTTGCGCCGCGAGAAGATGCCGTATGGCGAATTGGAAACCAATGTCTGGGAGACTTGGAAACTTTCGGAAGATGGTCAGTCGCTTAAATTCACGCGCACCGTCGAGACGCCGACCGTGAGAGATGAACTCACGCTGATGCTGAGCAGAGCCTCCCAGTAAGGATAACCGCTCGCTAGCCTCCCGGCGGCCAACGTTCCGCCTCCGGCGCGTTGGCCGCCTGCTTTCTCTCCGCCTGCCTTCTCTCCTCAGGGGACGATCTCGAAATCAGTCCACTGCGTCGCCGTCTGCGCGCTGCCTTTGGCGAGCGCGTCGCGGACGACGACCTGCACGACATAATCTCCCTGCTCCATCTTCCTTCCCAGAGAGAACGCGTCCGAGATGTCTACGACTTTAAGCTCCTGTAGCGGTGCGTTCTGCAAGGGCTTTTCCTGCGAAGCGAAGATTTGCTTTCCGTTCTGGAAAACTTTGTACTGCATGGAAAGGGTCGGCTGCCCGCTCGCCTTGTCGAACTTCGCATTGTAGACGGAGAACCCGAACCTGATCGTCTCGCCCAGACGGAAACGGCGCATGGCGGCATCGCGCTGCATCTTGAGTTCGAGGGTTTTGGCATCGGCGACGGAGTTTGAGTTTTTCGCTTCGATGCGTTCCAGCACGATGCCGGATAGCGTCAGGTTCTTCTTCTTGAGGTTGGGCACTTCGATGTACTGGCTCGCCGATCCGATCCGTTCGGTCGCCGTGTCTCTGATGGCGACGCGCATCTGGTATGCCCCCGGCTTCTGAATCGGCAAAGTGACGGAGCAGACCAGCCCGTCCGCGTAAATGTTTTTGAGATACGCCCCGCGCGCACGCACCGTCTGTTTACGATTGATTTGATCAACCACCTCGCCGTTATCGCTGAAGGTCAGCACCGACACTTCAAACTCGGCCTGATGCCAACCGTCCTTCTCCTCCTTGAAAGTCAAATCTCCGGCTTTGATGTAGATCAACGAACGCATGAAAGCGTTGGCGGTCGTGTCGCCCGCGAACAGAGAGGTGAGGCGCAAATCTATATCCTTCGAAGTGAAGGGCGAGGTCAGCGCGGCGATCAACTGCTGCACCGCGTTTCTCGGTTGCGGCCTCGCTTCGGCGTCGAGCATGCCGAAGAAACCGCTCCGGTAACGGACGCGCAGCCCGGGGCGTTTGACCTTGACCGTGAGGGAATTGAAGCGGCGTTTCTCGATGTCGAAAACATCTGCGTCCGGCTTGTAGCCGATGAGGTAGTAGCCCTTCTGATCGTCGAGAATCCGCTCGATGCCTTTGGTCAGATTATTCTGGTTGATGATGGAGAAACCGCCCGTCCGGCTGGCGATGGCGCGCAAGCCCTGCTGCGTGTCGAAGTAGTCCTGCCTTCTCTCTTCCACCAGCGCATCCACCTGATCGCCCGTCAGCCCGTAAGTGCTGTCCTGCGCCGAGAGCATCGGGGCGTCGAGGCCGCGCGGGTCCATCGTGTAGATGATGACTCCCGAACGATTCGCCGTGTCCGTCAGCTTTTGCAGCGCGTCCTGCACGCGTATGTTCTGGCCTTTCCGGGAAAAAAGTTTGAAGCCGTCGGAGAAGAGGATGACGGCCTTGCGCCCCGGAAGCTGACCCATCCCGCGCATGACGAAGTTGACCGCGCCGAGCGTCCCGGCGGCGAAGACGCTCTCCTGCGACTCAAACGCGTCGCGCTGGAATTCGCGCTCCTCTTTCATCCCCCCGACCATGTGGAGTTCTCTCTCTCCTTCCGCATTCACAATCACCCTGTTGCTCATCGCTTCGCTCAGGTTGGCTTCAATCGGGGAGAACGATCCGCCGCCTCCGCGCACGTTCCAGCGCAGGCGTTCAATCGCGGCATGGAGCAAACGCCGGTCGGTCGTGAACTGTTGCAGCGTGCCGACGCCGCTGCTCGTGCGGATGATGGCGACCAGATCGCCGGGTTGTAATTGCTCATCCACAAACTTGCGTAGAGCCTGTTTCGTCCAATTGGTGCTGGCAAACGAAAGCCCCAGATCGTCAACCACGAGCGCGATGGTGCGGCGCACCTGCTGGTAGCGGAGACGGCTTGAGGCGAGCGGAGGCGCGCCATCGGATTCTTTCCCGTCACGCGCGAGCCTGTTTCTGTCCTCCGGTTGCAGGGCGATAAAGGAGAAGTTGGTAATCGGCTGCAACTTGCCGTTCTGGTAGATCTCGAAATCCTCTTGGCGCAAATCCGGCACGGCGCGCCCGTCCTTATCCGTCACGGTGGCGTCAATCTGGATCAGGTTCGTGGTGATGACGACGACATCATCTCTCTCTCCGGCTGGCAGCGGCACGGACGGCGAAGGGGTTTGTGCGAATGACGTAGCGGCGACGTACCACAGCAGCAGGCACGACAACGACAAGGCGAAGCGTAATTTCATATAGCATCCTTAAAGCGTTCGGGAATGGATTAAATCGTCGGCCTTCCGTCG
Source organism: Pyrinomonadaceae bacterium (assembly GCA_036399115.1). Taxonomy (GTDB): domain Bacteria; phylum Acidobacteriota; class Blastocatellia; order Pyrinomonadales; family Pyrinomonadaceae; genus JAIVJZ01. The sequence goes on from DASWNS010000276.1 coordinate 8,895, forward strand.
GCGATTCAAACTCAGGGCAGCACAGGCAAACTACGCCTCCCGCCCCGATTCGTCAATAGTCACGCGCCGACAGTCGCCCGCCCACCCCCGCCCACCCCCGCACGCCCATTCCCTCCGTAATCAGTTGCGAGAGAAATAGGCCGTCTGCAAGAGACTGGATGGCGCAAAGCCGAAGGTGCTAAGATGCCGCGAAATAAGGCATCTATGGCAAAGGACATAAGCAAGACTCAGATCGACCGCTTAGGCGAGCGGTTGAAGAAGGGCAATATTACCGAAGCAGATTTGCGGCTTCTCGACCTGTACCGCCGTTCGTTTACTCCGGCCTACGAGATTGTCGTAAGAACTATTCGTAACGATCTGGCGCTTGAGCCAACAGGCAGACCCGCCAAATCAACCACTTCCATCTCCGAGAAACTGCGCCGGGAAAGCATCCGCCTAACCCAGATTCAAGACATCGCGGGCTGTAGGCTGACGGTCACAGACATCGTCGAGCAAGACTCAGTTGTTGAATCTCTCCGCAATCTCTTTGACAAGACCACCATCGTTGACCGTCGCCAGCAACCCAGCCACGGCTATCGCGCCGTGCATGTCGTCGTGAGTTGTCTCAACAAAATGATCGAGATACAGGTGAGAACTTCACTGCAACATCTCTGGGCTGAGCTATCAGAAAAATTATCGGATATGGTTAATCCTGCGATTAAGTACGGAGCGGGTGATGAAAGGGTGCGCTGGATCCTAGCAAATGCATCCAATATGGTTGTCCGCACAGAATCATTGGAGGTAGACTGGGTAAATCTAAAGGGGAACTTATCTCCGTCAGATATGTTCACAGAAGATATACAGCAAATAATAGCCGAAAATGAAAAGATACTAACCTCACTGAGGCAACAGGTATTCAAGGGTCTTCATGATGTTATTGAGTATTTGGAAGAACCGGCAGGAGAGAACGATGATCTTTCTGATTGAATATGATCGCGCTCGTGGAGAAATAGTTACCTTCCAGACGTTCAACGACTTGGAGCGTCAAAATGCTGAAAACGCGCGTCTCGAAATGGAACTTCAACTCAACCGTCTTGGTACTGAGCGTGAGATTGTCTTATTAGAAGCTGCTACCGAAGAGGCTTTGCGGCGTACTCATCGTCGCTACTTTGAGGATTTAGCCGAACTCGTGAACTCGCCCGCGCGGTAAGGATAGATTGCTCGCCGCCAAATCCATTCCGCACGTAAAGCCCGCCCACTTGTCTGAAAAACTCTGAGAGTTATTCGAGGATTAAGGTTCTGTTTTCGGTTTCGCGGAGGGCGTCTTCGATCTCTTTTTGTTTGACGCCTTCGCGCCCGTCGTAGCGTAGGAATTGGGGGAGCAGGGCGGAGATGATGATTGTGCCGACGATGCAGAGGATGCCGCCGGAAACTACGGAGGCGCGGACGCTGAAAAGGGCGGCGACGAGTCCGGCTTCGGCGTCGCCGAGTTTTGGTCCCGAGGTGTAGCTGATCATCTCAAGCCCGGCGAGCCGCCCGCGCAGGTGGTGCGGGATCGTCTGGCTCCAGATCGTCATCCGAAAAACTCCGCTGATCATGTCGAAGCCGCCCGCCAGAGCGAGACAGAACAAGGCTAGGTATAAATTGTCTGCGAACCCGAAGAAGATCATCGCCACGCCCCAGAGCGCGGCGGCAAGGCTGACGAACAGGCCGTGACGATGCACATGCTTCGCCCAGCCCGAAGTCAAAGTGGCGAGGAGCGCGCCGACGGACGGGGCGGCGTAGAAGAGGCCGACCGTCTCCGCGCCGAAGTTTGCGGCCACGGCGGGAAAGAGCGCGGTCGGCATGCCGAAAAACATCGCGTTCATATCGATCAGGTAGGTGCCGAGAATCTCCTTGCGCCGCCAGGCGTAACGCACGCCTTCGACGACGGATTTCAGCGTCGGGCGTTCTTCAAGTTGCTTTGGCGTGGGCGTGGCGCGAATCAGAAAGACAGCGGTGAGCGAAGCGATGAACGTTACCAAATCTATCGAATAAGCTACCTCCGCGCCGAACCGCGCCAAAATTATTCCGGCCAGCGAAGGGCCTAAGATTGTCGTCAGGTTCCAACGCAGCGAATTCAACGCGCTGATGGAAGGCATCAAATCCGGCGTCACGATCTTTTGCATCAACGCTTCGAACGAAGGACGCTGCAAGGCGGCCAGCCCGGCGTGGAGCGCGGCGCAGACGAATAACAACCAGACCTGCGGGCGCGCGAGCGTCGCATTGAAGACGAGCGCAGTCGTCACGAGCGTCTGCCCGATCTCCGTCAGCCGCAGCATCTTTCGCTTGTCGATGAAATCCGCATACGCGCCGCCGACGAACGCCAGCAACAGGATCAAGACAAACTCCGACGCGCTCAGTAAGCCGACCAGAAGCGTCGAGCCGGTCAATTGATAGACCTGCACGGGCACGACGACGAAACTCATCGCCGTGCCGAAAGCCGAGATCAGTTGACCGAAGAAGAGCAGGCGATAATCGCGGGAGATACGCAGGGGCGTCAGGTCTATAAACATTAAAGCGGCAGAAGAAGAGGTTTGAATTGAGCACACGAACGAGGCGTCGCTACTGTTGACGCAGACGCAAAATTGCTTCGCCCCGGACGCGGAATCATACGACGAATGCGCGCGGCGTCCATAACCGTCAACACACTTTGTCGGTCGTGTGAGCGGTCGCGTCAGGAGGTGAGCCTGCCCGTTCCGTGCGCGCGTTCTGCTTGACCGTGCGCCTGCTCTGCGCGTACAAAACAGTGGATGAATAATCAGCTTGAGACAGAGCGCGTGCCCGCCGTCGAGACGTTTGAACTCGTGCGACGGTTCGGGGATTTCACTGCCGTCGACCACGTGAACTTGAGCGTGGAGCGCGGGCAGTTCTTCGGCTTTCTGGGTCCGAACGGGGCGGGGAAGTCAACGACGATCAAGATGTTGACGGGGCTGCTGCAACCAACCCAGGGGCGCGTGCGCGTGCTAGGGCGCGATCTGGCCGTCGAGACTCTGGAGGTGAAACGGCGGATCGGAGTTGTGCCGGAGGACTTGAATCTGTTCGAGCGTCTGACGGGCGCGGAGATGCTGACGTTTACGGGGCGGATGTACGGCCTGACGCGCGAAGAGACGACGGAGCGCGGGCGCGAGTTGCTCGCGTTGATGGAGTTGGACGCGGAGCCGAAGAAGCTGGTGGTCGAGTATTCACACGGGATGAAGAAGAAATTGTCGCTGGCGTGCGCGCTGATTCACAGGCCGGAGATTCTGTTTCTGGACGAGCCGTTCGAGGGCGTGGATGCGCTCGCTTCGCGCACGCTCAAGGATTTGCTGTTGAAGTTGACGGCGCGCGGCATCACGGTCTTTCTCACGTCGCACGTGTTGGAGATCGTCGAACGCCTCTGCACGCACATCGCGATCATCACGGAGGGGCGTCTGGTGGTGGAGGGCGCGCTCGACGAACTGCGGCGCGGCATCGCGCTCGAAGACGAAAGCGTTGCGGGGAGTAGCGGCGGCGGCAGCCCGCTCTCGCTCGAAGATTATTTCATACGCGTGATCGGCGGGGCGCGTCCGGCGGGCGAAGAGGTATTGACGTGGCTGGCGTGAGAAGAAGGGATGAGGGGTGAAGTTTTAGAACCGGAGTTGAAGCGACTTTTGTTTGCTGTTTAAGTCGGGCGCGGGAGATTGTGAGAGGCACGGGCGACGAGAAGATTGATTCTCGTCGCCCGTGCCTTTCGCGCGTTCCGGGGTTGGTCTTAGCGTGCGGAGCGGCGCGCTTTGCCCGCCGTGCGTTTGGTGTTGACGGAGGGCGCGGCGATGCCGTCTTCGGGCGCGGGCGGAGGGACGGGCGCGGTGACCGCTTCGACGTTAGCGAAGAAGCGGAAGTTGCCGTTCGTCATCACGCCGAGACGAAACTCCACATTGATGCTCGCGCCCGGCGCAAGCGGCGTCGAGAGCGTGATCGAGTTGACGCTCAGAGTGGAGTTGATGCCGCCGCCTTCCGGTTGATCGAACGATTGCCCGAGCGTCAGGCCGCGTAGAAAGACCGACTGGTTGTTGGTGTCCGTGACGGTCACGTCGCTCGAAGAGATGGCGCGCAGGTCGGCCTGATTCGCCTGCTCGTTGCCCTTCGTCGAGAGATCGACGACGCGGAAGCGCAGCCGGTTGATCTTCTGCCCGGTGACGTTGGTGAATTTGCGCCGGAGCAGCAGCGTGCCGAAGGCCGCGTTTTGCGCATTGGCGTTCTGCGCGGTACGCACGCGCGCGCACGCGCTCGCCGGCGAGCCGAAGCCTGCGCATTGGGTGTCGATGAGCGACGACTTGATGGTCGCGTTGCGTTGCAGGTGGCTGCCTGAGTTCTGCGGGCCGGGCGCGCCGAGAATTGATTGAATCCCGCCGAACATGGCTGCGCTGGTGGAAACCAGCACGAAGTCCTGTGCGTTGTCGCCCGTGTCCTGCGGCGTGCCGCTCGTCAACTTGCGGACGAAACTGTACTGGGCGTTGTCCGTCGGCATCGAGGGTAGTCCCGTCCCTTCACGATAGGCCACGTTAGTCTCCGCCTCGAACCCGGCGGCATCGAGGATGTTGCCGGGCAGTTCGTAGTTCGCGGCGGTGGCGGTGCGCACGAGCGCGAGGCCGGAATTATCGGGGATGTCGCCGCCGTAGAACGCATCGGGCGAGGCATAGGCGGTGAGGCTATAGCCGCTGCCGTTGCCGACGAGGAAGTGGCCGCGCGGCGGGATGATCGTGCCGCGCTGAATGACATAACGCACGGCGGGTGCGAGCGTGTTGGACGAAGTGATCGCCCAACCGTTCGATCCGTCTGCCGTGTTGACGACGAAGGTTGAATTCGTGTTGTTATAAATTTCGATGAACTCGTCGCGCGCGCCGCCCGTCGCGGGGTCGCCGCCGATGGGGAAGGGGCCGCGCAGGCGAAACTCGCTGATGAGCAGTTGGCCTGCTTCGGGCAGGACGGTGCGCGTGAAGTTGACCGTTTGATTGCCCTGATAAGAGGCGAAGGTACGGCTGGCCGGATAGAAGGTCGAATTGCCTTCGACGGCGGTGATGGTATGGGTGCTGCCCGCGACGAGTCCTTCGATGAGATAGTGGCCGGTGGCGTCGGTGGTCGTCGTGGCCGTCCCCGCGCCCGTCAGGTTGATGGTCACGCCGGGCAGCGGATTGCCCTCCATGTCAACGACCTGTCCTTCGATGAAGAGCGAATTGGACTGGACGCCTTGCGCGACGAGCATCTGGCCGTTGCGGAGTCCGCCCGTGTGACATTCGTACTGCGTGAACGCGCCCGCCGGGTCGCCCGCCGCCGCGACTCTCTGCACGCCGACCGTCGCTTCGAGGCCGTTGCCCGGCACGGTGCCATAAATGATGTCGAAGCGCGTCTGGCCTTCGTAGAGGCGAACTTCAAAATTGAGGCTGCCCGCCGGTTTGCCGAACTGGGAGGCGCGCCATTCGATATTGAAGATGCGGTTGGGAGCCGTGCCCGAGACGGAAGTGAACACGCCTTCGCCCGCGCCGCCGATGGTCAGGTCGGTGAAATGCGGGAGGATCGAGTAGCTGAAATGAAGGAGCGGCAGGCAGAGTTCGTTCAGCCCGTAGTCGGTGTTGGCAGTCACAAACTGGAGGGTGCCGTTTGAAGTGACGTTCGCCTGCGTGTAGCTGTTCGTGTAGAACGTGTAAGCGAAAGGCAGATTGACGGTCGCCACGCAGTCGTCGCCGGGAACCGAGCCGCAGGCGAAATTCGTGACGGGCGTGTTGCCGGGCACGACCGCCGCCCCGTTCGTAGAGGTGAAGCGATACTGGTTCACCGCCTGCGCCGATGCGCCCGATTGCGCGCCGTAGCAGAACAGGCAGAGCGCGAAGCCCAGAAGCTGCGCCGTCAAGCGGGCGCGAGAAAATTGCACGAGGGAACGCATCACTTACTACCTCCTGAATTATCCGTCGAGTATTTAACTGAAAGTTTTTGACCGGGCGAGCCATCAGGCAAGTCAGGCTGCCCACACTTGTTGCGAGAAATTATCTGCCGGGGGAAAGTGGAAAGCTAACACAGGACGAGGGAAGAAAGGAAGTGATGAGTGAAGAGTGATGAGTGATGAGTGAAAGACAAGATTGCTGCTTTTACTCTCCACTCATTACTCAACCTCAGTCTTGAGTTGATCAGGCCGAGAGCAA
>DASWNS010000277.1:0-15743 GCA_036399115.1 Pyrinomonadaceae bacterium
GGGCGCGGCGGCGAAGCTACTTTGCGCGCCGGTCGAAAACCACAGGCCGCAAAAGACGAGCGCGGCGATGGCTGCGATCTTCAACACCATGAGCGCGCTCTGCACGTTGCTTCCGGCGCGGACGCCCAGACAGTTGATGACGGTTAAAAGCGTGAGCGCGATGGCGGCGATTGCGCCTTCGGAGAGGGGCGCGCCCGTGAGTTGTCTAAAGTAGAGCGCGAAGGTGATGGCGACGGCGGCCATCCCGCCCGATTGAATGACGAGCAGCAAAGACCAGCCATAGAGAAACGCGACCGTGGGATGATACGCGTCGCGCAGGTAAGCATACTGGCCGCCGACCTCCGGCCTGCGCGCCGCGAGTTCGGCATAGACGAACGCCCCGGCCAGAGCGATCAGCCCGCCCAGCAGCCACGCGCCGATGATGAGCGCGGGCGTGTGCACCTGCCGCGCCACTTCCGCCGGGTTGAGGAAGATGCCCGCGCCGACAATACCGCCCATGACGAGCATCGTCGCATCGAACAGCCCCAGACGGCGCGCGAGTCCGTGCGAAACCACTTTTGTTGGCTGCGACGACACGTTCGGCTGCGACTCCACTCAGGAATGAACCCGTTTCGGCTGGCCTTTAAGTTCCATCTTTCGCTTGAGAGTAAAGCTGTCGAAAATTCTCTGTGCCGCTATGGTAGCGGCTGCGCGTTGCGATGTCTAAAGTAAAGTGTCTGTATGGGCTACGGGAGTTTCCGGTTGACAGTAGAAACATCAAAACGTAAAGTAGAGCGTGTCCGGGGCGATCTTCATTCTTGCTTAAGTTTCACCGTACGATGTCAGGTTCGACCCCGATCATTCATTAACATTGATCTTGCTGGCGTTGCCGGCCCTGAGCCGCACATTCCGCCATAACATCCAAAACGCATGCCTCTTGCTCCGCTTCTTCAAATTACGGAAGTAGTTTGCGTTAATCGCACTCGCTCGGCGATGAGTCGAGAGTTGAAAGCATTTTAAGTGATTACTTCCCACTGCTTAATTGACGCGGAGAATCGTCGTCGAGACGCTCGTATCGAGTTTACATACTGTCAACACGGGTTCCCTTACCAGCCCCAAACTCACACCTCAAACAGTTGCCTGAGCGACACACGCCTCTGCTGTGGCGTCGGCTTTGAACAGACCTGAAATAGCGCGCCGCTGCTGCGTCCACGAAGAAGTGCGGGGCATCCGCTTGCGCCTTGCAGAGACACTTTAACAGGATTACGCCTCCGGAGAATAAAACATGAAACGAAACTTGCCGCTCGCCTTTGCGGTGATTTTAACATTGTCCTTAATGCCTTCGCTGCTCGACTGGAACGTGGGCGCGCAAACGTCGCCCGCCCCGCAAACTAAAGATAGCTCCGCTACGGGCGAGCGGGGAGCGGCGCAGGAGCGCGAACGCTCGCCTCGTTCGCAGGACGAGAAGGGCAGCCTGAAGACCGACCGCAAGAGAAAACCCGCACCGGCAGATAAGGCCGTTGAGAACGACGGCGACCTCCCCAACTTCATGAACGGGAAGGTGAACCGCAAGGAATATCTACGCAAGCGCGCCGAGCAGATCGGCATGCTGCGCGGTCGTTCGGACGCCGCGAAACTGAAAGACAGCCCTCGCATCAGGGCGATTCAGGAATTGGAACGACAGGAATCGAGCCTGCGCAAGGCCGCCGCCGAAGGGCGCGTGCAGCCGCTCATCAGCAATACGAGTTGGACGCCGATTGGACCCGCCCCCCTCCCCAACGGGCAGACCGACACGGTGACCACTCCGGTCAACGGGCGCGTCACCTGCGTCGCCATCCACCCGACGAACATCGACATCGTCTATGTCGGCACGGCGCAGTCCGGCGTCTATCGCACGCTTAACGGCGGGCAGACGTGGACGCCGATTCTCGACTCGGCGCAGACGCTCGCCATCGGCTCGATTGCCATCGACCCCATCACGCCGACGACCATCTTCGTCGGCACGGGCGAAGGCAATCTCGGACTCGACAACTTTGAAGGCGTCGGCATCTATCGCGTCCTGAACGCCGATACCGCTCCCGTCGTGCAGGGTCCCTTCGAGTCGCGCACGAACGGCGGCGGCGGCCATGCCTTCGTCGGCACGGCCATCAACAAGATCATCATCGACCCGACCAACAACAACAACATGTTCGTCGGCAATACGCTGGCGGGCAGCGGCATGAGCGGCGAAGGCACTTGCTGCGGCGGCACCAACCCGGCGTCGGCCTTCATCGGACTCTACTTCTCGGCCAACGCGCAGGCGGCCACGCCCACCTGGATACGCGTCGGCACCCTGCCGGGCGGCGGCTTAGCCGGTATCACCGACATTTCCATTGACCCGACCAACGCCAACGTCCTCGTCCTCAACCAGCAGGACTTCTTCGACGCGAGCTTGAGCGGCGTCTACCGTTCGACCAACGCGCTCTCCGGCGCAACGGCGACCTTCACGCGGGTCATCAACTACGCGGGCACGTTCAACAACGCGAAGCTCGCCAGCTACAAACCGGGCGCGGCCAACGCCGTCTTCTACCTCGCGTCCGAAGAGGGCGCGAACGAGGGCGCCGTGCGCCGCTCGACCGACGGCGGCGCGACGTGGACTGCCGTGGGCGCGCTCGGCGGCACGGGCTTCTGTAGCCCGCAGTGCTTCTACGACATCGCCGTGGATGTTGACCCCGGCGCGACCACCGCGACCACCGACGACATCGTCTATCTCGGCGGCGCGGCGGGCAACACCATCTTCCAGAAATCGACGAACGGCGCGGCCACCTTCACGCCCTCGCAGCGCGGCTTGCACGCCGACACGCACGCCATCGAGATCGCGCCTTCGAACCCGAACGTCGTCTATACGGGCGACGACGGCGGCATCTTCCGTTCTTATAACAAGGCCGCCGACTGGAACAGTCTCAACAACACGGGCTTCAACGCCCTCCAGTTCCAGAGCCTCGCCCTGCACCCGACCGACCGTTATTTCACCATCGGCGGCACGCAGGACAACGGCACGGAGTTTCTCCAACCGGACGGTAACACGCAGTTGCCCTACAACAGTTGGCGACGCGCCGACTTCGGCGACGGCGGCTTCGCACAGATTGACCAGAGCGGCGGCTCGTCCACGAGCGTCGTCACGATGTATCACACCTACTTCAACGCCACCGGCGCGGTGCTCGGCTTCGCACGCGTCTCCAGTACGGCTTGCGCCACCGAAGGCCAGTGGGCGTTCAAAGGCTTCGGCGCACCTCCGGGATTCGTCAACGCCTGCGGCGACGCGGAAGGACCAAACGGCATCACGCCCTCGGATAACGTCCTCTTCTACGCGCCGCTCGAACTTGGACCCGGCACGCCCAACACCGTCTACTACGGCACAGATCGACTCTATCGCTCGATCAATCGTGGCGACACCATGACGCTCGCCAGTCAGGCTCCGCTCTCACCTATTGCCGGAAACCCCACCATCGGCTCGCCCATCAGCGCAATCGGCATCTCGCCGCAGGACGACAACGTGCGCCTCGTCGGTCTTGCGAACGGCGCGCTCTTCTTCACCACGACCGGCCTCCCGGTGTTAACAAGCCTCGATCCGGTCGGCGCAGGCAGCGTCATCCCCGACAAGTACGTCGGGCGCGTGCGCTTCGACCCGACCAACGCCAACACCGCCTACATTACGCTCAACGGTTTCACCGGAGCGCAGAACCACGTCTATCGCGTGACGAACTTGAGCACCACGCCCGTGATCACGAACATCTCCGGCACGGGCGCAACCGGCATCCCTGATATTCCAGTCAACGCCTTCGCCGTCGATCCACTGAATCCCACGAGCCTCTACGCGGGCACGGACATCGGCGTCTATATCTCCACCAACGGCGGCACGACCTGGGCGCCTTACGGTACGGGCTTGCCGCGCGTGGCCGTCTTCGACATGGAGATTCACAGCCAGCATCGCCTCCTGCGCATCGCCACGCACGGCAAAGGCATGTGGGACATCGGCCTCGTTCCGGGCAGCACGCTCACCATCAGCGGCACGATCCGCGATGCGAGCAGCAACCCGATCTCCGGCGCAATCGTGCGACTCAACAACAACGCTGCGACGGAAGTGACGACGACCGCCGCCGGAACTTACACGTTCACCGGCCTCGCCGTCGGCAGCAACAACACCGTGTCGGTGACGAAAGCCGCCACGCGATTCGCGCCCGCCTACCGGACGTTCAACGACATGTCCACGAATCAGACGGGCGACTTCACCGGCACACCCGCACCGGGCGGCACCCCGCCAACTACGGGCGCGATCTTGATCTCCGAGTTTCGCACGGAAGGTCCGGCGGGTGCGACCGACGAGTTCGTCGAGTTGTACAACAACACAGACGCGCCCGTCACCGTGCAGGCTTCGGACGCGACTGCTGGCTGGGCGGTCTATGCGCTCGACGCGACCAGCACTACGAGCGTCGAGATCGCCATCATCCCGAACGGCACGGTCATTCCGGCGCGCGGCCACTTCCTGCTTACTGGGTCGGCCTACAGCCTGAGAACGCTCACCGTCAGCGATTTCAACTACAACGCCGACATCCCCAACAACACGGGCGTCGCGCTCTTCCGGACGACTTCAATCTCGCCCTTCAACGCGGCTGACCGTCTCGACGCCATAGGCTTCTTCGGCGTCGCCGGGGCGACCCCGGATATGTTCAGGGAAGGCAGCGGGATCACTGCGCCGAGCACGACCGGACTCCAGCACAGTTACGTGCGCCGCACTCTGGCGAACGGAAACCCGCGCGACACCAACGAAAACGCAACCGACGTGGCCTTGGTTTCGACGAACGCCGCGCCCGGTTCGGTCTTGGGTGCGCCGGGGCCGGAGAACGTCTTCAGCCCGATCACGCGCACGGGTCGCTACACCGTCGGGGTGGTTGATCCGTCGCAGTGCACTACCTGTCAACCTAACTACGAGCGCGTCGGGTCTGACTACGGAGTCAACAAAGCCTTCGGCACGCTCACGCTCCGGCGCAAGTTCACCAACAACACCGGACAGACGGCCACGCGCCTTCGCTTCCGCGTCATTGACATCACGACGCTGAACACGCCCGGCGTCGGGGCTGACCTCCGGCTGGTGGATTCCACGGACACCATCCGTGGCGCGTTCACCATTCGCGGCACGCAACTCGAACTGCCGATGCAACCGCTCGGCGGCGGCTATAACTCTTCCGCCACGGTTGTTCTCCCCGACGGCGGTTTGACTTCGACGAGCGGAGGCACCTGCCCCGCCGGGGCAACCTGCTCGCTCGATGTTCAGTTCACGCTCGGCGTACAGGTGCAGGGCGCTTTCCGCTTCATCGTCAACATCGAGTCATTGCCTTAACCACAGCACACAGGGGCGGGACGCACTAACGGCAACACCAACTCCCGCCCCTCTACCCAACGAAACGAGCGGCGGGGCGATCCGTGGAGGATCGCCCGGCCACTCGTCGTTCACGGCTATTTCTGAGCTACAGAGAACTGCTAAAAGAGCGTGGGTCCCGAGGCGAGATATTGTTCCATGCGACCGAAGGGGGCGGAAGTAAACAGGTGCGCCATGGCGTTCAGGCGCAGTCCGCACGCGAGCGCGAAACGGATCGCGTCGTGATTGATGCCGGGCACGCGTAGCGAGATGGCATCGGCCTGCGCGACGGCATCCCTGCAAGCCAACGTCAAGACGGCTTCCGCGTCGCCGCGCTCCATCCATGCGACGGGCGCGAGTGCTTCGCCCTTGAAATAGTAGTAGCCAGCCAGACGCCCATCGCGACGCCGCACCTGTCGCCCTTCGAGCTTAACTTCCGAGAGCCAGAAATGATGATCCGTTTCGCGCCGCGTCTCGCGTATCGCTCGATCTATGTCGCACGCGGCTTCGAGTGAGAGGGGTTCAACCTCGTAACCCGTCGGCGCGTCCGGCAGAGCGTCCGGCCTGCCGCTGAAGGTGAAGATTTGATAACCGGGCAGCATCCCCATCTTGAGATAACTGGCGATTGCCGTATGGTCCATTGACGACCAGACGAAGAACTTTTTCGCGCCCGCCTCCGCTCCCTCGCGCCACACTTCTCTGATCAACTTCCCGCCGACGCCGCGCGCCTGCAACTCCGGCCTCGCCCAGAAGCCCGAAAGAAACCAGAGTTCGTCGCGCACGACGGCGTGGCAAATGCAGATGAGCCTGCCGTCGCTCTCCGCCACGCGAAAAATTCCCGTCCGAAAAATGTGCCGGTACGCGACTTCAACCGACGGTCGCGGCGGCAGCGGCATGTGCATGTTGTGACGTTGATAAATCTCCGCGACCGCTTCGAGAAAAAGATCGAGCGTGGCGGGGATGTCCGCTTCCACGGCGGCGCGATATATAATGTTCGACATAGATTGATTTTCGCCCAACCCGACCGGCAAAATTTTAGATGAAGAACACGAAAGCGCGTAGACCCGGCGCGCGCCCCGCATTGTCGCTTCCGCGCCTGAATTCGGCGCGATAAAATTCGCGCACACCTTTTTCCGGCGCGGCGCAGCAGGATAAAAGATTTTTCGAGCATTTCCCAGAGGGATGCGTTATAAATAGTTTTTCCCGCGATGTACCCAATTCAAAAATTAGAGATCATTGCTCAAGTCAGAAGTGGCCTTGAAGTTCGCTTACTCCGCACAAGACAAGGAAACGAAGTTATGAAACGTGCTACCTCACCCCCCGCTCTGTTGTGGGTGTTGCTCATTGTCCTGACGTTTACGGGCGACGTGCAGGTCGTCACGGCGCAGAGCAAGAAGTTGACGATTGAAGACGCGCTCGCCTTGCAGGAAGTGGGCGCGCCGCAGTGGTCACCCGATGGACGACTGATCGCCTTTCCGGTCAGCGAGTGGAACAAAAAAGAGAACCGCCGCGATTCGCACATCCACATCATCCCGGCGGCTGGCGGCGCGTCTTACAAACTGACGAACGGCGAGCGCGGCGAGAGCGCGCCGCAGTGGTCGCCAGACTCCACGCGCATCGCCTTTCTCGCCAACCGCAGCGCGCCCGCCCCCGACGCCCCCGGGCGCAATCAAATCTGGGTCATCCCCGTCGCGGGCGGAGAGGCCGAACGCGTGACGGATGAAGAGGCGGGCGTGGCGCAGTTTCGCTGGTCGCCCGACGGCAAGCAACTCGCCTACGTCGTGCGCGACACGCCGCAGGACAAGGCCGAACGCGACAAGCGAAAGAAGGATAAGTTTGACGCCATCGTCGTCGATAGCGGCTTCATCTACTCGCACCTGTGGACGATCAAACTCGACACGAAAGAGAAGAAGCGCGTCACGGAAGGCTCGTTCTCCGTCACCGACCCGCAGTGGTCGCCTGATGGCCGCTGGGTCGCCTACACGATGAGCAAGGGCGGCGCTCAGGAATCGTCCTTCACGGACATCTCCGACGAGCGCAACACAGACCTCTACGTCGCGCCTGCGACGGGCGGCGCGGTGCGACAACTGACCGCGAACCCCGGCCCGGACTATGCGCCGCGCTTCTCGCCCGACGGGAAGTGGCTCGCCTACCTCTCGAACAGCGACCCCGCCTCGTGGGCTGCGAAGACCGACCTCATGCTCATCTCGACCGCCGCTGCCGAGGGAAACTCCTCCGCCGATACTGCGCCGCGCAACCTGACGGGCAAGTACAACGATTCCGTCAACGGCGCGGCGAAGTGGTCGCCGTCGGGCGATGCTCTGTACGCGTCGGGCGCAGAGGGCGTATATGGGCAGTTGCTCAAAATTGGCGTCGCGGGCGGCGAGCCGAAAACGATCTTCGCCAGCAAGGGCGCGTATAGCGGCGTCGATCTCTCGCGCGACGGGAGCACGCTGGCCTTCGTCTTCAACGACGCGAAATCTCCAAACGACATCTGGACCGCATCGAGCGCGGGACGCGACGCACGGCAACTCACCAACTTCAACCCGGGGCTTAAAGAGTTCGCGCTCGTGCCCACGGAAGTTATCCGCTGGAAAGCCCCCGACGGCTTGGAGATCGAAGGCTTGCTCGTCAAACCTTTGAACTACGAACAGGGCAAACGCTACCCGCTCATCTTGCAGATTCACGGCGGCCCTTACGCACAGTTCGCCTACGGACTCAACTCGCGCGCGCAAATCTTCGCCGCCAACGGTTACGCCGTCCTCCTGCCGAACCCGCGCGGCTCAACCGGCTACGGCAACAAATTTACGACCGCCAACATCGGCGACTGGGGCGGCAAGGATTATCAAGATTTGATGACGGGCGTGGACGAAGTGATCAAGATGGGCTTGGCCGACCCGGAGAGGCTCGCCGTGATGGGCGGTTCATACGGCGGCTTCATGACCTTCTGGGTCATCACGCAGACGAACCGTTTCAAGGCCGCCATCGGTCACGCGGGCATCAGCGATTGGTACAGCTTCTACGGGCAGAGCGACATTCCCGGCCTCATGGAATACGGCTTCGGCGGCATGCCTTGGACGGCGCGCGAAGTCTATGAGAAGTGGTCGCCCGTACGCTACGCGGATCGTGTGAAGACGCCTCTGATGATCACGCACGGCGAGCAAGACCGCCGCGTGCCCATCGCGCAGGCCGAGCAGTATTATCGCGCGCTGAGAAAGCGCGGCGTCGAAACCGTCTTCGTACGCTACCCGCGCGAAGGGCACGGCATCGCCGAACCGAATCACCAGATCGATCTCGTGCGCCGCCAGTTGGAGTGGTTCGACAAGCATTTGAAGTTAAACGCAACGGCGAGCCGTTAGTCGTCAAGTGTTGATCTAACTTGCCGTTCAGACTGAATATTGAGGAGCGCGTTCGATTCGATGATGAGAAAACAACGGCTGCAAGAACTTGTTGTCACCCTGCTGCGTCTGGCGTTGTCTGCGTCGCTGGCGGGTATCTTCTTTGCTCAGGCACAGGCGCAGCAAACGGCGACACCAACGCCGCAGACGCCGCAGCCCAGAGATGCCACCAGCCCGCTCAAACTCTTGCAGTGGCGCAGCATCGGACCATTTCGCGGCGGGCGCGTAACGGCGGTGGCGGGCGTGGCCTCGCAGCCTTTTGTTTATTACTTCGGCGCGACGGGCGGCGGCGTCTGGAAGACTACGGACGGCGGCGCGAACTGGGAACCCATTTCTGATGGCGCGGTCTTCGGCACAGGCTCGGTCGGCGCGATTGGCATCTGCGAAGCCGACCCGAACGTGATCTACGTCGGCATGGGCGAGTCGCCCGTGCGCGGCAATGTCTCGCATGGCGACGGCGTCTACAAGTCTATGGACGCGGGGAAGACCTGGAAGCGCGTCGGCCTCGAAGACACGCGGCAGATCGGGCGCGTGCGCGTCCACCCGCGCAACCCTGACATCATCTATGTCGCCGCGCTCGGACATCTCTTCGGGGCAAACGAACAGCGCGGCGTCTTTCGTTCAAAGGACGGCGGGAAGACTTGGGAGAAGATTCTTTACCGGAGCAACAAGGCGGGCGCGATTGATCTGACCTTCGACCCGTCGAACGCCAACATACTCTACGCGGGCTTCTGGGAAGTGTTGCGCACGCCGTGGAGTCTGGAGAGCGGCGGCGCGGGCGGCGGCCTCTTCAAGTCAACCGACGGCGGCGACACGTGGACGGAGATCACGCGCAACCCCGGCCTGCCGCGCGGCCTCGTGGGAAAGGTCGGCATCACCGTCTCGCCCGCGAACCCGGAACGCGTCTGGGCTATCGTCGAAGCGGAAGACGGCGGCGTGTTTCGTTCAGACAACGGCGGGCGCACCTGGACGAAGACGAACGAACAACGAAACCTGCGACAGCGCGCTTGGTATTACACGCGCATCTACGCCGACACGCAGAACGCCGATACGGTCTATGTCTTGAATACGGGCTTCTATAAATCGAACGACGGCGGGCGCACCTTCTCGTCCATCTCCGTGCCGCACGGCGACAATCACGATCTCTGGATCGCGCCGAACGATGCGCAGCGCATGATCAACTCGAACGACGGCGGCGCGAACGTCTCTTTCAACGGCGGGCGCACCTGGTCGGAGCAGGATCAGGCGACGGCGCAGTTTTACCGCGTCGCGCTCGACAATAATTTCCCATACAACATCTACGGCGCGCAGCAGGACAACTCCACCGTCCGCATCGCCTCGCGCACCACCGATTTCGGCATCACCGAGCGCGACTGGTGGGACGTGGGCGGCGGCGAATCCGGCTGGATCGCCCCTTCGCCGAAAGATTCAAACATCGTCTTCGCGGGTTCTTATGGCGGACTCATCACGCGCTACGATCATCGCACGGGGCAACTCCGCAACGTGGACGTGTGGCCGGACAATCCGATGGGCGCGGGCGCAGAGGCGATGAAGTATCGCTTCCAGTGGAACTTCCCGATCCTCTTCTCGCCGCACGATCCGAACCTGCTCTACACCGCCGGAAACATCCTCTTCAAATCCACGAACGAGGGGCAGAGTTGGACGGCGATCAGTCCAGACCTGACGCGCAACGATAAAACGAAGCAGGGTGCTTCGGGCGGTCCTATCACGAAGGACAACACGAGCGTCGAGTATTACGACACGATCTTCACCGTCAGCGAGTCGCCCGTCAAAGCGGGCGTCATCTGGACCGGCTCGGACGACGGCCTCGTTTACGTCACGCGCGACTCCGGGGGCAAGTGGGACAACGTTACGCCGCGCGGCATCCCCGAATGGATTCAGATCAACTCGCTCGACGCTTCGCCGCACGACGCGGGCGCGGCCTACGTCGCCGCGACGATGTACAAACTCGACGACTTCCGTCCCTATCTCTACAAGACGAACGACTACGGCAAGACCTGGAAGAAGATCACGAACGGCATCCCCGACACAGCCTTCACGCGCGTCATTCGCGAAGACCCGAACCGTCGCGGCCTGCTCTACGCCGGGACGGAGACGGGCATGTACGTCTCCTTCAACGACGGCGAGAGCTGGCAACCGCTCCAACTCAACCTGCCCGTCGTGCCCATCACAGACCTCGCCGTGCACAAAGGCGAGCGCGATCTGGTTGCGGCCACGCAGGGGCGTTCGTTCTGGATTCTCGACGATCTCTCCGTGCTCCATCAATTGATGGACGCGGGCGGCGCGAACCTTGCCAGCATGGAGACGCGCCTCTTCAAGCCCGAAGACCCGTATCGCATTCCGGGCGGCGGTGGCGGCGGGCAACTACCCGCCACGGCCACCATCGGCAGCAATCCGGCGAGCGGCGCGGTCGTCTACTACTATCTCAAGTCGAAGCCGAAGACGGATGTTGTGCTTGAGTTTCTCGACGCGACGGGCAAGACGATACGCTCTTTTACGGCGAAAGCTCCCGCGCCGCAACCCAGCCCCGCGCCCGGAAGCGCGGCTGTGCAGACGCCGCCCGAACAACCGCAGGCCGCTTCGGGCGAAGAGTCCTCCTTCTTCGCGGGCGGCGGTGGCAGCGCGCCCCGCGTCACGACGGAAGTTGGGCTGAACCGTTTCGTCTGGAACATGCGCCACGCGGATGCGGTGCGTTTCCCCGGCATGATCTTGTGGGCTGGCAGCACGACGGGTCCACGCGTCATTCCCGGTCGCTATCAGGTTCGTCTCACGGCGGACGGCAAGACCTACACGGAGACTTTCGAAGTGCGCAAAGACCCGCGCCTCACGACGACCGACGCAGACTTCGCGCGCCAACTCGACTTGCAGTTGAAGATTCAAGACAAGTTGACCGAGACGCACAACGCGATCATCTCGATCCGCGAAGCGCGCACGCAGATCAACGACCTGCTGAAACGCGTGCAGGGGCAGCCGAACTTCAAGCCGATCTCCGACGCCGCGAAATCTCTGAACGGGAAAATGACCGACATCGAGGAGGCTCTCTACCAGACGAAGAACCAGAGCAGCCAAGACCCGCTCAACTATCCGATTCGCCTCAACAACAAACTGGCCGCGCTCGGCGGCGTCGTCTCAAGCGCGGACAGCGCGCCGACCGAACAGTCCTACGCCGTCTATGAAGACCTCTCGGCGAAGATCAACGCGCAGTTGCAAAAACTCGATGTCGTGATGAAAAGCGACCTCCCAGCCTTTAACGCACTCGTGCGCGAGCAGAACATCCCCGCAGTGATCTTGAAGCCTACGGCGGCGACGCCGCAGGGAGTCAGGCCGTAAAAGTCGCATGTTCAATATTGATCTGAGCCTTGAAGTCGCGGCGGCGATAGAGGCAGGCCGCCCGGTCGTCGCGCTTGAATCCACGGTTATCGCGCACGGTCTGCCGCGCCCTGCAAATCTCGAAACCGCGCGCCGCCTCGAACAGATCGTGCGCGCAGAGGGCGCAATTCCCGCCACTATCGCGATCCTCGGCGGCAAATTCTGCGTCGGCCTGAGTGATGAGCAACTCGCGCACATCGCCGCCAGCCGCGACGTGAAAAAGATTAGCTGTCGCGATCTGCCCATCGCCGCCGCGCGCCTCTGGGACGGCGCAACGACCGTCGCTTCGACGATCTGGATCGCAGAGCGCGCAGGCATCGGCGTCTTCGCCACGGGCGGCATCGGCGGCGTGCATCGCGGCAACCTGCCGGACGTTTCCGCAGACTTGCCGGAACTGGCGCGCACGCGTCTCGTCGTCGTCTGCTCCGGCGCGAAGATCGTGCTCGACCTTCCGGCCACGCGCGAGTGGCTGGAGACTTACGGCGTCACCGTCGCGGGCTACGGCTGCGACGAGTTGCCTGCGTTCTACACGCAGCGGAGCGGTCTGCACGTGGACGTGCGCGTGGACACGCCGGAAGAGGCGTCCGCGATAGCGCGTGCGCAGAGGCAACTGGGGAAGGACGGCGCGCTGCTCGTCTGCGTGCCCGTGCCCGCCGCGAGCGAAGTGGCAGCAGACGTTCTCCAGGAAACTTTGGAAGCGGCTCTCGCCGAAGCCGCAGGCGCAGAGATCAACGGACGCGAATTGACGCCGTTCCTCCTCTCCCGCATGTCCGAGCGAAGCGGGGGCGCGACGCTCAAAGCCAACGTCGCGCTGCTCGAAAACAACGCACGCATCGCCGCACAGATTGCCGGAGCGGTCGCCCGTCAGTAGCCGGTTGCCCGTTGCCGGTTGCCTCCGGCTGTTGCGCTGACGGCTAAAGATTTGGCTCGGGCTACGGATCGCCGGCCACCGGCGTTTTTATGATTATGGTTGAAGTTGAAGAGAAGAAGCGCGCCGCGAAGATTATCGGTAAGCTCAAGCGCGCATATCCGCAGGCGCGTTGCTCGCTGAATTACTCGACGCCGCTTGAGTTGTTGATCGCGACGATCCTTTCGGCGCAGTGTACGGACGAGCGTGTCAACCTCGTGACGACCGACCTGTTCAGGAAATACCGGGGCGCGGATGATTACGTGCGCGCCGCGCCCGCCGAACTTGAGCGCGACATTCATTCCACGGGATTTTTTCGCAACAAGGCGAAGGCGATTCAGGGCGCGTGCCGGATGATCAATGAAGAGTATGGCGGGCGCGTGCCGGAAACACTCGAAGAGTTGATCGCGCTTCCGGGCGTGGCGCGCAAGACGGCCAACGTCGTGCTCGGCAACGCTTACGGAATCGCGTCCGGGGTCGTCGTCGATACGCACGTCTCGCGCGTCGCCCAACGTTTGAAGTTGACCGGACACGAGCAGCCCGAAAAGATCGAACGCGATCTCATCGAACTCGTGCCGCGCGCTGACTGGATCATCTTCCCGCACCTTCTCATCGCACACGGACGCGCCACCTGCAAAGCCCGCACCCCTCTCTGCGCCGAATGCCCCGTCGAACCGCTCTGCCCCTCATCAATGAAAGGGATGAAGGATGAGGGATGAATCAGAACAGCATCCGGGTCAGGCAACCTGCTTTCTCTTATTCATCCCTCATCCCTCATCCTTCATCCTTTGCTTCGATCCAGTCGCGCGTGATGTCGCACCAGAGGGCGAGGCCGCGCCATTCGCGGAAGCGCGCGTAGTGGCGTGCGATCTTGCGGTCGTCGGCGGTGCGCCCTTTATTGTGGAGGCGTGCGAAGGTGGCGCGCACCCATGAATCGAGCGCGAGGCAATCGTAGCGTCCGAGGAGTTTCAGTAGATTGTCTGCGGCGTATTCGCCGACGCCCTTCACGCGCTTCATCTCCAGCTTGAGTTCGGCGGTTGAAAGCTCGCTTGTCAACCAACTCTCTACGTCGAGTTCACCGGAAGCGACGCGTCCGGCGAGTTCGGTGAAATAGCCCGCGCGATAACCGGCGCGCACCACGTCTCGATAAAAACTCTCCGGCTGGCCTGCCATCGCTTCCGGCGTGGGAAACGCGCGCCTGCCATCCTGCGCCTCACGTCCGAGATGTTTGACCATCCCTTCGACCATCTTCATCGTCAAAGCCCATGAGCAGTTGGTCGTGCAGATGGTCTTCACCAAATCTTCGTAGACGGTGGGCGAGCGCAGCAGGCGACCCGCGCCCTCCCGTACGATCCAACTGAAATTCGGATCGTCTGCGACCGCCGCATAGAAAACCTGCATCTCGTCGTCGAGACGAAACATGTGGCGCACGTCGCGCGTGATCTGTGCGGTGTCGCGCTTGTTGAGTGTGCGTCGAGGAATATTGACTTGCAGCGCGTCGTCCGAAGAAGTGACATGGACGGTGACGGGAGTGGCAGCAGGGAGCGAGAGGACGCGCGTGATGCTCCACACGGTGTCGTCGAACTCGAAGGGCAGGAGCGAACGCCAGCCGTGACTCTTGGCTGTGCGTTTGAAGTTGAAGGCAGGCGGAACCGGAATTGAGATTTGCACGGAAGAATTTTCGCGTTCGTTGAAGAATGGTCGGAGCGCGAGAGAGTTTAACAAATTGAACGGGAACCGTCGTCGCCGCAGGGATATGTGTGATCGCGGAGGGAGGAATCGAACCGCCGTCGCCCGATTATCGGTCGGGTGCTACTGCCATTGAGCTACTCCGCGAAAAGAACTTTTGGCGCACGCGCCCGGCCTCGGAAGGTTCGACCGCCAGCGACGGTCGAACCTTGCCGAGGATAAAAATACGGACGCCGTTAACTCTTGGTGTCGCAAGCATCCGTCTCATCTTTGGTTGACCCGACGGGACTCAAACCCGCACCTCACGGATTAAAAGTCCGCTGCACTGTCGCTCGTGCTCCGGGTCAACAAGAGTTGGCTGTGGTGGAAGGACTCGAACCTTCGATAGTCGCATTAACAGTGCGATGCCTTGCCGCTTGGCTACACCACAGTGAAATTTTTCTCCCAAGCCGTTCTGGCGGGAAGGCGCACGGGCGCGTTCGTGTGATCGCGCCCGTGTGCCTTTGCTTGGGGTGGGGAACTGGAGAGGCTGGAAAATGGTTTTTGCGGGGGCAGGAGTCGAACCTGCCGTCGTGCGTGGTTTATGAGGCCACGGAGCCGCCCTTGCTCTATCCCCGCGTCAAACGAAATGGCTGCGGCGGCGAGATTCGAACTCGCATCAACTCGTTTACAAGACGAGCGCTCTGTGTCCGTTGAGCTACGCCGCAAAAAAATTGATGGAATGGGAGAGATTCGAACTCTCACCTAACAGTTTGCAAGACTGTCGCTCTGCCAAATTGAGCTACCATCCCAAAACCAAACAGCGAAAGAATTGATTGCGGAGGCGGGACTTGAACCCGCGCACTTTCGCTTATGAGGCGAATGCTCTGCCGCCTGAGCTACTCCGCAATATGAAAAATATCCGAAGAGAATTTGGCGGGTCTGGCAGGACTCGAACCTGCGCGGACTCGTTTAGAAGACGAGCGCTCTGATCCGACTGAGC
>DASWNS010000278.1:0-7120 GCA_036399115.1 Pyrinomonadaceae bacterium
TTCGGCGCGGCGGATGGCTTCGAGTTCGGCTGCGTAGTAGTTCTCGCCGTTGGTGAAGACTTCAATCGAACTGCGGCGCGTAACGTGCGCATCGGTGAGCGCTTCGAGGATGCGCATGAACTCTTCGGAGTCGGGCAGGCAAAAAACGGACTGCTTGATCTTGTAATCCAAGCCCGGCTCGAAGAGCGCGAGGAACAAAAGCAGACTCTGCGCGGCAATGGCGATGATGGCGACGACGAGAAAGGTGTTGGAATCCACTTGGTCAGTTAAAAAGTCTCAGGCCGAGAATTTCAAACTCGAATTTGCAGGGGAAAGCCTTCGCGTTCAGTCTAGCACGACTGAGGCGTTTGCGGCCTCGCTTAAACAGGCCACCGTGCCCGATTACATCGGCTGGTCGTCGCCGTCAGCGCGCTTCTTCGTCGGCGGGGCGGTGGCCGTCGCCTCAAGTTTTCCCTGTCCGCCGTAGCCGTCGTTGACCTTCGCCTGTGTGATCTCAAACGTGAGCGATAGCGTGCCTTCGTTGTCGCTGAAGTTTCCGCGCACGCGCAGAGGGTAGCGCGGCGGCGGGACGAACGAACCGGGGTCGAGGCGCGCGAGCACGAGGCCGCCTTCGGGCGTGACGCTGCCGCTCGCAGTGTCTTGCAGTGCGTGCGCGCTATTTTCCGCGCCCGTGCCCTGCAAGGCGAAGAAGAGCGTTGCGAGTTGAGCGTGGCGCATGATGCGTATGTCGCCCTTGAGCGACGAACGCTCCGGGCGACCGGCAAAGCCTCCCATCCGCGTGAACTCGCCCGCGCTCACTTTGTAGGGGCGCGCGGCCAACTGCCACGCCGCATCGAGTTCGAGCGCGAGCGGACTCTCTTCCCGCACGCCGACCGAGACGATGCGGAACGGAGCGGTCAAAGCCATCGTGAGCATTGCGTCTTTCGGCGGAGTCTGCTCGGAGATGCGCACGAGGCCGCCCGCCGCGCGTTCGATGCGGACGCCGTAACCGCCGCTTCGCCTTTGACCGAGGAAGGCCGCGACCACTGCGTTCGACTTGAAGAAGTCCGTGCCGAGTTCCGGCAGTTTGTCGTTCAACGCTCTGAGGCTCGCGTAAGTCTCCGCATCGCGTGCGACGAAGACGAAAGGCGCTCTGACCGAGCCATAGCCGCCAGCCGCCAACTCTCTGACTTCGCTCGAAACATTCTTCTCCAACTTGTCCTCCCCGGCAGGCGCAGGCATGGGCGTCGGCAGCGGCGTCTGCTTTCTGCTTTTCGACTGTTCGCTTCCGCCCGCGTCCTCGCGCGTCTCTGTCTTTGCGGCGCACGCGCTCACAGTGTTGAGGCCGAGCGACGCGAGCATCAACAGGGCGACGCTGAACATTTTTCGAGTCATTTTCGTTCGCACTCCGTTTTCCATATTTCGCCAGCGTATAAAGTGAAAAGCGGGAGATTCGAGTTGCAGGCACGCGGGAGAGGACGCGTCGGGGCAGGCCGAAATTTGCCCGCGCACTTGGGATTCGATTCGTGCCCTCAAGTTTGCACGTCTGATTCTAACAAAACGTTCCGGTATTTTGTTGCACAGTCTTCTTCGAGACTGAACATGCGGGCTTTTTTCAGTTAAACTGTCCACGAAACGACAAACGAGACGGCGGCGGGACGAGGACGGGAGCGAAAGTGATGTCTAAAGCAGAAGAGTCGAAAACGCCTGTGATTTGCGAACGCTGCGACAAAGAGAGCGCGCACATGTCTGAATTGAAGGAGCCGGATAACCGGGTTCATTACGTCTGCTGGTCGTGCGTCAATCGCACGGAAAAGCGCATCAACATCAGCCGTCGTTGGCAGCGTGCGCGGCGCGGCTGATTGCACGCGCCCGCCGCGCCTGAAAACTCCGCCCGCCTGCTTCTCTTAAACATCCTCGATGTGGTAATTTTAGGCGTCTCGTGGAGCCAGGGTTCGTTCACTTTTCAAAGACGAAACGGACAACGAGAAAAGCTCCGGGGCTATCCAACTTCCGGTCGCGCACGTTCTGCGAAAGATTGAAAAATCCGTCTGCCCGCGCCGTCTTGAAGTAGTAAAGTCTGGCCGTGGCAATCGTTCAGACCGGAAGCGTGATAGCCCCACCAGACCAACCTCTCAAACTTGATAGTTTTGTTTCTTTCAAATTTAGGAGAATTTCTTGATGCGTATGAAGCGTAATTTCTCAGAACGCGGCGTCAGTGCTTTAATAGCCATTCTGGCTTTGTCGGTCGTCTCCTTCGCGCAATCCGCGCAAGCATCCTTTCCCAACGTTAAGATCAAAAATTTCGGGCAGATGGACGAGCGTTTTTATCGCGGCGCGCAGCCGAAGGAGAACGACTACCGGAGCCTCGCCGAACTCGGCGTCAAGACCGTTATCGACCTGCGCAACGACGCGAAGGATTACGGGCGACCCGCCGCGGAAGCCCTCGGCATGCGCTACGTCAATATCCCGATGAGCGACAGACACTATCCGCGCGAGGAGCAGATCGAGGCGTTTTTGAAACTCGTGAACGACCCCGACACCGGCGCGTTTTACGTCCACTGCGCGGGCGGGCGTCATCGCACGGGCGTGATGGGCGCGGTCTATCGCTTCACGAAATACGGTTGGAATTACGAGCAGGTTTATAAAGAGATGAAAGACTACGACTTCTACACGCGCTGGGGACATGGCGACATGAAGAAGTATGTGCAGGATTACTGGCAGCGCGTCCAGACCACGCCTGCGCCGACGCCAGCAACCGCACTCGTCGTAGCACCCGCTCTGAAATAGTTTAGACGCCGGTTCATCTGAAAAAACGAGAAGGCCGCTTCCCACTTGGAAGCGGCCTTCTCGTTTTTTCGCGCCAGTCTCTTCTCGTCTATGAGCCGGGAACGCTACTGGTAAATGTAGCCCGTGTTCTTCTTCTGTTCCCACTCGATCCCCTGAACGTTCTCCGGATGGGCGGCGGTGATCTCTTCGCTCAACTCGTCCGTGCTCACGCCCAGATTCATGTTCAACGAATAGACGACGCAACCGACCGGGTCTTCTTCCGTCGGCGGTTCGAGTTGGCGAATCTCCGCCGTGAAGCCGCGTCGGCGGAAGAGGCTGATGAGCGTCGCCTGCGTCTGCAACAGGTTGCGCGTCTTGACCGTCACCTGCATCGAGCGCATGACCTGATTGTAAGCGTAGTGTTCGAGCACCCAGAGCAGCGGGAAGACAAAGACGGCGAGCGTTAAAGCCAACTCCCAACGCCCGACGCCCGTTGCCAGACCAATCGCGAGGCTGATCAGGAGCACTGTGATCTCTTTCGGGTCGCGGATGTTCGTGCGGAAGCGGACGAGCGAAGCGGCGGCGAAGATGCCG
Organism: Pyrinomonadaceae bacterium; assembly: GCA_036399115.1. GTDB lineage: Bacteria > Acidobacteriota > Blastocatellia > Pyrinomonadales > Pyrinomonadaceae > JAIVJZ01. The sequence goes on from DASWNS010000278.1 coordinate 3,343, forward strand.
AAGGCGCGCGCCGCGCTGTCGCCGACGATCATCATCAGCGCGGAGGCGACGACGGCCAGCAGAATTTGCGTCTGCGCTACGTAAGGATTGCGTTGCAGGACGGACACGCCACGGCGTCGCGGGCGAAAGGCCAGCGCGGCGACGAGCAGCGCGGCGAGTCCGAGCCGGATGATGATGCGCGGGACGAGAATCGTCCAATGCTCGCGCGGCATGGCGTTGGGCGCGCTCACATCGTCTGCGCCGAAGAGAGTCTCGATGATCGAGTTTTCGCCTTCGCCCTGTGCGCGTGAGGCCGCAGGAGCTTGCTGCCCGGCTCTGTCGTTCGGCGCGGACTGTTCGGCGGCAGCGGCGGGCGCGTCCGGCGGCGAGTTTTGCTCCGGGGCTGTCTGTTGTGTTGTGGTTGTCTCGGCGGCCTGTTCGGCGGCGGGCGAGTTCGGCGGCGCGGGTGCGTTCGTTCTGCCGCCGGACATCAAGAGAGCGACAAGCGCGAATCCTACGAGCGCGGCGATCACGCCGACGATCAAAGTTTTCTGCTGGTTGGTTCTGCGCATTTCACCTTAACTATACTACGCCCGCCGTTTGATAGCGACGGGCGTGTGCAAAAGAGAGTATCCGAAAGACGTGGACTACGAGACGCGTTCTAAGATTCAGCGGGCGGGAGATTGACGAGTTCGTTGATTCTCGAACGAAACGCGGTGGTCAGGAGCGTCACCTCCTCCGCGCTGTAGTTGGCCGCACGGAAGGCATCGCTGATCTGTTGGTCGCTCAGGCGCGAGAGCAGCCCCGCGATCCACTGCACGTCGTTAACCGAGATGTCTTCGAAGATGTCCTGTTTCTTGCCGCCATAGTGAAAGTAGACCAGATTCTTGTGGACGTGGTCCACGAACTTCGACTCGGCGTAGTCTTCCGGATTATTGCGGCTGCGCTTCAAAGCCCAGAGCGGCCCGCTGCCGATCTTGCCGAAGGTCGCGCCGAGGTCGCTGACGATGTAGTGGAGTTCGCTCTGTCCTTCCGGGGTGACGACGTGGAGAATGCCGTTGTTGTCGTCTTTGATGTCCCAGTTGTTCAGCAGGAGCATCATCACTTTCAAGCCTTGCAGTTCACGCTTGCCGGAGAAAGGGTTTTTATCCCACAGCCACGGGTCGAGCCGCTTCACCTCTTTCGAACGTCCCTCGAACCTCACATTTTCGTAAGTCCCTTTCGGCGTGCCCGCGATGGTCACGGTCGGCGCAAGGTAAGTAAGCTCCGTCATGTAGCCTACCGCCCACAGCAAGCGCACGGCGGCTGTCTCCGACTGCGCCTCGCGGCTGACTTTCGCCACCCACTCGCGCCCCGCCGCGTCGCGCACGCGATACTTCTCCGAAAAGCCGCCCTCCACCTTCTCGACGAGGGTGACGCGCGACAGGTCGGGTTTCCCGGCCTCGCCGCCCGAACCGTGAAACAGATCGCGCGTGGCGATGTCCGCAGGCTCGCGCCACATGACGGGCGTGCCCGCAGGCATCGGCTTCTTCTTCTTTGTTTTTTTCTGAACGGCGAACCCGTTCGTCGAAAGACCAAGCGCGAGAATGATCAGCATGATCATAAAAGCGCGAAATCTATTTTGTCGAAACATGCAACTAGACTCCTCCGGCAGTTTGAACTTGATCGCCGAGCTTATAATTCGACGTTCATAAAATGTAGTTGGCTGTCGAATCTCTCCTCACCCGGGGCGCGTTGGATGCGCTCGTAAGAGCCATCGGGACGCAGCAGGCGAGCCTTCACGTTGTCGCGCAAATAAGCGGCTAGAATCACGTCCTTCAAATGAGTTCGCAGGCGCGCGTCGTGCACGGGCGTGACGACTTCGACGCGCCGGTTGAGATTGCGCGGCATCCAATCGGAACTGCCCGTGTAGAGTTCTTCGTCGCCGCCGTTGGCGAAATAGAAGACGCGGCTGTGTTCGAGGAAGCGACCGACGATGCTCCGCACAGTGATCGTCTCGGAGAGGTTTTCGACGCCGGGGCGCAGCATGCAGATGCCGCGCACGATGAGGTCTATCCGCACGCCCGCCTGCGACGCTTCATAGAGCGCGCGAATAATCTCCACATCGGCCAGACGGTTGATCTTGATGACCATGCGCGCCGTACGACCCGCCTTCGCGTGCTCCGCTTCGCGCCGGATGAGCGCGAGCATGCTCTCGCGCAGGTTAACGGGCGCGACCATCAAGCGACGATACTCTTTCTGCCGCGAATAGCCGGTCAGGTAGTTGAAGAGTTCGGAGGCGTCCGCGCCGATCTCTTCGTCGGCGGTAAAGAGTCCGAGGTCTGTGTAGCCGCGCGAGGTGTCGGGGTTGTAATTGCCTGTGGCGATGTGTACGTAGCGGCGCATCGTGTTGTCTTCACGGCGCACGACGAGTGCGAGCTTGCAATGCGTCTTGAGTCCCATCAAACCGTAAACGACGTGGACGCCGACCTCTTCGAGCCTCTGCGCCCATTCGATGTTGTTCTCTTCATCGAAGCGCGCCTTGAGTTCGATGATGGCCGTCACCTGCTTGCCCTGCTCGCTCGCTTCGATGAGCGCCTGCGGAATGGGCGAGTTCGGGCCGGTGCGATAGAGACAGACCTTGATGGCCGCCACTTGCTCATCGCGCGCCGCCGCGTTGATGAAATCCGCGACGGGCGAGAAGGAGGTGTAAGGATGATGCAGGAGGATGTCCTGCTCTCTGATCGCGTCGAAGATCGATAGGTGTGGACGCCGGAGCGTGGCGGGCACGCGCTGCTGGAAGGGCGCATCCTTCAAGTCCGGCCTCTCCAGTTTGTAGAGCCGCATCAGGTCTGTGACGGCGAGCGGGCAACTGCTCCGGTACACGTCTTCCGCCTCGACCCCGATTGACTTCGACAAATACTGCACCATCTCCGGCGGCATCGTCGTCGCCACTTCAAGCCTCACGGGCGTGCCGAAGCGACGCTTGCGCAGCGTCTGTTGCATGATGCGCAAAAGATCGTCCGCTTCGTCTTCGCGGATGTCTATGTCGGCATCGCGCGTGACGCGGAAGGCGTGGCACGCGGTGGCACGCATGCGGGGAAACAGTTCGCGCACGTTGGCCGCGATCAAATCTTCGAGCAGGATAAACTTCGAGTTGTCTTTGCCGATAGGGATCAGGCGCGGCACGAGCGGCGGCACTTTGATGCGCGCGAAACGCGGCTCGATCTTGCCGACGAGCGAACTCGTGATGCCGTGTTCGGGCAGCGGCGCGACCATCAGGCCGAGGTTGAGGCTCAGATTCGAGATGTAGGGAAACGGGTGGCTCGGGTCAACCGCCTGCGGCGTCAGCACCGGAAAGACCTGTTCGTCGAAGTATTCCTGGAGCGTGGCGCGTTCCTCTTCGGACAGAGGACCATAGGACGCAACGACGATCCCCTGCGCCTTGAGCGCGGGCAGCAACTCTTCGAGCAGGCAGCGACTCTGTTCTTCGAGCATCGGCAGCAGTCGCGCTCTGATCTCGGCGAGTTGGTCGGAGGCCAACATGCCGTCGGGCGAAGTCTCGGTCAGGTCGTGCTCGAACTCCTCTTTGAGTCCAGACACGCGGATCATGAAAAACTCGTCCACGTTCGAAGAGAAGATGGCGAGAAACTTGAGGCGTTCCAGGAGCGGTTGCGTTTCGTCCAAGCCCTCTTCGAGCACGCGCCGGAAGAACTCCAACAAGCTGAACTCGCGGTTGAAGAGAAGTTGCCGTGCGTCCATCAACTTCGGCGGCACGGTTCCTGCGCCGGAAGCGTCACCGCGACGGTCTTCGGGAAAG
>DASWNS010000279.1:0-2650 GCA_036399115.1 Pyrinomonadaceae bacterium
AGCAACGCTCCGCCGATGAAGAGCGGCACGCGCTCGCGCATAGTTCCCGCCACGTTTCTATGCCTCTCTCTCCATCCGAGCATCGCTTTGATACCGAGTATGCCGAGCAGCACAAACCAAGGGACGAGTCCGGTCGTGTAACGTGGCCCGTAGGAGTGGCCGCCCCACCAGGGCGTGAACCCTGCAACCACGAAGAGGTGCGCGACGATGACGCCGAGCGCGAGCACTGCGAGACGCGGCAGCGGAAGCTCGCGCTCGAAACGCAGCAGCAGGTAAGCGACGAAGAAGAGCACAGGGACATAGACGAACAGCCCGCGCGCGGGGCTGATGAGATTGCCCGCAAACGCTGTGGGGAACGAGTCGAATTTGAGACGAGTGGCGCGGTAGTAATAGGGCAACATCTGGCCGAAGTGAAGTTGGGAATAGAGGACGAAGGCCGCGAACCATGCCGCGCCCGTGAGGGCGTAGGAGGCGAAGAGTCGTCGCCGGTAGAGGAACACGTAAATACTGATGGCTGCAATCGGGATGGAGTAAGTCGGACGCACGAAGTACATCCAGGAGAGCAGGGTCGCAAACCAGACGGGGCGCAAGGGTCGTCTGCCTGTGGCGTCGGAGACGAGCAGCAGGACGACGTAGCCGAGCAGAAAAATTCCCCACGTGTCAGACCATAAGACTCTGGAAGCTGTGCTCCACACCTGCGTCCCCAGAGAGCCGCCGAGGGCGATGAGTGCGCTCCAAGCGGGCGGCAGTAGTTGACGGCTCGTGTAAAAGAAGATGACTGTGAGCGCGCCCATCAACAGCGAGGCGAGGCTCGCCTGAATGATCTTTTCGTTCTTGTTGTTATAACTTCCGTCGGGGTTAGAGGCGGTGATGCCGAAGAGGTTGAACAGCGCGACGTAGGGCACGGAGAGGACGGGGCTGCCCGGCGGAAACATGTGATAGAAGTGCCCGCCGGAAAACTCTATCTGGTAGACGGTCGTGTTCGAGGCCGAGTTGTAGGTTTGCGCCGGAACGAGGTCGGGAATTTTGTAGGCGTCGAGGGTGAAACTGCGCCGGTGAATCAGGCTCTCGCTCAGGAGCGTGGAATATTTTGAATCCGCGAGATGCGGAAGCGGGAAGGCGAGAAAAAGGGTGCTGGTGAAGAGGAAGAGAGCCACGCCTATCGCTCTGTCTAAGTTAGTGCCGTCAAGCCTCCAGCGCGGCGCAGCCCGCAAGGCATCACGCGTCAAATGCACACCTCCGCACGCATCAATCGTCTAAAAACAGAGATTGATCTTAAGTGACGAACTCTGCAATCTCAAGTATGGATAAAGGACGCGCTGCATCTGCATCGTACACAGCGAGAACGCAGGGCAGGGAATGGAGCCGCTTTTGCCAGCAAACCGTGCCTGCGGAGGGAGATCAGGCATGGCACGTCGGTTGCGCTTCCGCTCAGGCAGATAAAGATAATTCTGCTTAAAACGGAGGAAAGATAAAAGTGGGAAAACGTTTAACTACAAGCCTGTGTGTGCTGGCTTTGTCAATTTTGGCCGCCGGGTGCGGCGGTAGTGATAACACTAATGCGGGTAACAGCAACGCGGCGAACGCCAACGCCAACATGACTTCCGGAATGACCAACATGACGCCGACGCCGGGCGGCACAGCCGCAGCCGATGGCGAGGTCGTGACCACCGAAGCGAACGGCGTGAAGACGCAGACGCGCACTTTCAACAATAACCCGCGCGTCCAGCGCGTTGTCGTCACGACCGACGCCAGCGGCAGGCGCACGGGGCGTGTCTACTCAAGCACCGGCGATGTCCGCGAACTGCCGGAGGGTAAAATTGATCAGGCTTTGACGGCGACGGGTGATGCAGTTGCCGACGCCGCCGGAGTGGTGGGCGATAAGGCCGCAGACATCGGCAGAGGCGCAGCGGACAAAGCCGAGGATGTGGGCAGAGGCGCGGCGGATAAGGCCGAGGATGTTGGCCGGGGCGCAGCCGACAAAGCGGAGGACATCGGGCGCGGCGCGGCTGACAAGGCCGAAGATGTCGGGCGCGGTGCGGTAAAGGGCGCAAAGAAAGTCGGCGAGAAGACGGCTGACGGCGCGAAGAAGGTGGGCGGCGCGATCAAAGACGCCGTGAAGCCGTAAGCTGACGACGGGCAAAAATTAGTCGAAATTAGTCGAAGGGGAAAGCCGCAGACGAGGCCAGCCGGTGCTGTTCGTCTGCGGCTTTCATTTCTCCGTTTAAGGCGCGTTGTCATCCTGCAATTTACGCGCGTGTGCATGCGTCGCTTCGACCGCGTGAAGTGTTATAATTTGCCACGCAAACGTTCCGGCGAAAGCGCGCATGACTATATTCAGACGAAGGAGTTTCGGTTGTGACGGATAAAGCACGGTACACACTCATCTGCCCCTGCTGCGAGTCCACCCTCATCATAGATGCGCAAACCGGCGCGCTCATCTCTCACGAAGAGAAGGCGAAGCCCATCGCCTCGTTTGAAGAGATGGCAAAGGGCATGGAGCGACAGAAGCAGACGCGCGACCAAATCTTCGCGCAGGAACTCGGCTCACTTAAAGACCGCGAACGCATCCTCGAAGAGAAGTTCCGCGAAGCCCTCAAGCGCGCCGACAAAGACAAGGACAAGCCCTTCCGGAACCCGCTCGACATCG
>DASWNS010000280.1:0-4047 GCA_036399115.1 Pyrinomonadaceae bacterium
AGGCCATCGGCATCTGACCCTGCTCACGTGCGTCGGCTTCCCTGCATCGAAATCGTGCTAAAGCCGGGACACTAACCGGACGCCGCTCGAAGCCCACCAAGAAAGGGCACGTCAACTCGTCTGAGTTGACGTGCCCTTTTCACTTGTTCGCCCGATCTAGAAGCTGAACTTCAGGCCGAACTGGAATTGGCGCGGGTCGTAAGCGGCGGTCGGGCGGCTGTAATAGAGGCCGCCACGGCGTTCGTTGTGTGCGTTCACCACGTCGAAGAAGGGGTTGGCGGCGGCTTCGTTGAAACGATTGAAGAGGTTGAAGCCTTCGGCGATGATGTCGAGCCGTGTGGTTTCCGAGAAGCGGATGGCGCGCGAGATGCGCAGGTCGAGCGAGGCGTAGCCGTGCGTGATGCCCGCGTTGCGGCGCAGATTGCCGGTGGAGAGGAAGGGCGGCACGAAGAGCGTGCCGTTGGCGGCGACGCTCGGGCGGTCGTTCGAGCTTTGCAGGTCGGCGTTGGCGTCGGAGCCGGTGATGATGTTGAACGGACGCCCTGACGAAAGCTCAAGGATCGGGGCGATGGTGAAGTTGGACAAGAAACGGCGCACGCCACTCTCCGAGTTGCGCCAACTGTCGGGCGAGGTGGCGACGCCGCTGAAGACGAAACGGTGGCGTTGGTCGAAGAGCGAATCGGAACGCTCGGCGGCGAAGTTGCGGTTGTCCTGCGGCTTCAAGAGGGTCTGCAAATCGGATGAATCGTCAATCGAGTGCGACCAGGTGTAGGAGGCGAGGAACTGGAAGTTGTTCGAGAAGCGACGCTTGGCTTCCAGCGTCATCGCGTTGTAGTTGGAGTTGCCTTCCGAGAGTTGCGCGCTCACGTCGCCGAAGGGCGAGATGAGGCCGGGCGTACGCACCGAACCATTGATGGCCGCGTTGAAGATGGCGGGCGTGACCGCGCCGCCCGTCGCTGACTGGACGAAAAAGTAGTTCGGCGCGTTAGGCCGGAAGAAGTTTGCCGCGAGCGGGTTGACGATGGTTTGGCCGGAGACGTTGTTGACGGCGACGAGTCCCGGAATGCGGACGGTAAAGAGCGCGTTTGACGCCGTAGGGATCGGGAACAAGACCGCTTCGCCGAAGCTCGTGGGCGCGCGACCGCTGGCGAGACAAGCCGCATTAGCCCCGCAGAGCACCGGATTGCCGACGGTGAAGCGGCGGAAGTTTTCCACCAGCAGTTCGGTCTGCGGAGCGTTCACGTCGCGCGGGTGCGGGAGGTGGTGCGCGCCGACGAAGATGTAGCTGGCGGAGACGGAAGTGTTCGGCGTCAACTGCCGTTCAAGCGTGACGTTGGCCTGATTGGCGTAAGCGTATTCGAAGTCCTGACCGACGGCGAGCGTGAAGGGCAGGACGGGACCGAAGCCGGGGAACGTCTGATCGTTGAAGCGCAGTTGCCCGCGCAAATATTGGGTGCTCGCGGCGACGCCGGGCGTGACGCCGGGGACGACCGTGCCCTGAAAAATCTGGAGCAGGTTGAGCGACGCGTTCGGCGCGGGGCTGCCGGGCAGGACGGTTGTGAACTGCTGTTGCTGCGCAGCGTCGGCGATGTCGGAGTTGAAGGCGACGGCTAAGAGCGGGTGGTCGTAGAAGAGGCCGTAGGCGGCGCGGAAGACCGTCTTGCCGTCGTTCGTGATGTCCCACGCCAGACCGACGCGGGGCGCGAAGTTGTTCGTGTCGCGCGGGAACCCCTGCTGGACGCCGAGGACGTTCTGCGCCGCGTTCAAGTCTGCGGCGGAGAGGTTGATGCCGGTCAGCGGATCGGTGAAACCGATGGTGGGGATCGTCTCCGTGAGTTCGACATCGTAGCGCACGCCGTAGTTGAGCGTCAGGTTGGGTCTGGCCTTCCAGGAATCCTGCGCGAAGAAAGCGAGCGGCTTGTTCTTCAGGGTGCTGTTCGGATTGCCGAAGCCCTGAATGAAGACGCCGGGGATGCCCGCGCCGTAAGCCTGCACGGGGGTGAGCGCGGGCGCGGTGGCCGGGAGGCCGGGTATGAACCCTGCGGCCAGCGTGCCGCCGGAGACTTCGCCGAAATTGAAGAGGCCGGGGAAGTTCAACTCGAAGACGGCTTCCACGTCAACGAAGTTGATGTCCGCGCCGAACTTGAAGTTGTGATTGCCGGGCAGCCAGTTGACGTTGTCGGTTAACTGGAAACGACGCTCCGTGCGGTCGACGGGCGAGAAGGGATTCGAACCGATGAAGGAGACGCCGGAAATCTGGATGGCGGCTCCCGGTATCTGCGAATCAAACTTGGCGTCGCGGTGGCCGAAGTTGAAGCGCGCCTCGTTGACGACGCGGCTCGACAAGGTCGAAGTCAGGGAGGTGACGAAGGACGTGTCACGGATCTCCTGCCGACCCGTGCGCGAGAAGTCGTTCTGTCCCAAGACCTGATTTTGCGATTCATCCTGCACGCCCGTCAGGTCGCTCGGATTGTAGCCGAAGCGCATGGTCAGTTGATTCGACTGGTTGATCTGGTGGTCTGCGCGGACGGAGAAGAAGCTCGTGGCCTCCGAGATGGGGAAGATGCGCGCGAGGCTGTTGAGCGGGCGGAAGCCGATGGGCTGGCCTTCGCCGTTGACGGTCGTGAAGCCTGCCGTCACGCCGTTGTTGGCTGCGGTCGGGACGGGCGCGCCGGAGATAAAGAAGCGTCCGCCGATGGTCTGACCCGCAGGGATCGCGCCGCCGATGCTGCGCAGAGTGCTCGCGCCGTTCAGGCCGATCTGCCCGCCGGAGGAAGCGAAGGTGGCATAAGTCAGGGCTGCGCCGATGAGCGCGGCGTTGCCGGTGGACGCGCCCGTGTTGAGCTGGGTGGTGATGAAGGCGGCCTGTGCGGGCGTCAGGTTGGTGAAAGTGTTCGGCAGGGGCACGAACGGGAAGGCCGTGCCGGGGCCGACCGAGAGGCTCGAAGTCATGTTGCCCACGACATCCGAACTGAAGAAGGCCGACTCCTGACGACGGCGTTGCTCGAAGGCCGTGAAGAAGAAGGTGCGCTCGGACTTGATCGGGCCGCCGAACGTTGCGCCGTACTGCGCACGCGTAAAGGGCGGGTCTTCGATGGGCGCGAAGGCGTTGCGCGCCTGAAAACTCTTATGGCGCAGGAAGCCGAAGACGTTGCCGCGAAACTCGTTGGAGCCGCTCTTGGTGACGACGTTGACGATGCCGCCCGTGGCGCGTCCGAACTCGGGCGCGTACGAGTTGGTCGCCACTTGAAATTCCTGCACGGCCTCCTGCGAGACGGTGCTGCGCGAGGCGTTGATGGAGTTGTCCGTGTTGTCCGCGCCGTCAACCTGTACGAGCGTGGAGCGTCCGCGCTGGCCGCCGATGTTCAGGCCGGAAGAGGGCGCGGGACCAATCGGGCGGTCGTTGCCGCGATTGACGGTCGAGATGGTGGTGGAGATGCCGAGATAGTCTCTCTGGTTGACGGGCAGATTCTCGATGCGCGTGCGCTCGATGGTGTTGGTGACGGCGGTGCGCGACGTTTCCACGATCTCGGTGGTTGCGCCCGTGATGGTCACGGTTTCGCTGACCTGTCCGGCGGCGAGCGGGATGTCGAGGTCTGCGCGTTGTCCGACCGTGAGCGTGACCGAAGGAATCTGGGCGCGCGAGAAGTTCGCGGCCTCCACCGTCACTTCATACTCGCCCGGCGGCAAGTTGGTGATCTGGTAGAAGCCTTCGTCGTTCGACTGCGCGGTGCGCGACAGGCCGGTCGCCTTGTTGCGCGCGGTGACCGCCGCATTAACGACGAGGCCGCCCTGTGCGTCGCGCAAGTAGCCTTGCAGGTCGGAGGCGTTGGACTGCGCCTGCGCGAAGGCCGCGCCCGCAAGAGCTGCCGCAAACAGGCAGACGAAGACGAAGCGGATGGCAGTCGAGCACAGCCGCACGGGGAATGCACGCATGTTTATATTCTCCTCAAACGTAAATTGTAGCTTTCAGCAAGTTCAGCGGGAGACGCTAAGGTCGTTTGCCGTCGGACAACGGGACGCGAACCGGCTTTGATCAAAGCACGG
>DASWNS010000281.1:0-3105 GCA_036399115.1 Pyrinomonadaceae bacterium
GTTCGTCGTCGAAGTAGCGTCGGTTGAGACGCGCGAAGAGGCGGTTGAGATTGTGATAGCTGCCGCGCGACGTGGAGATCATCTTGCGCCCGCGACGGCGACGCGCGATGTCGGAGGCGCGTTGCACTTCCGGCGAAAAAGCGTAATCGCGATAGACGTGTTCGTGCACTTGCGGCGTTTTGCGTCGGAGCAGCGAGGCGACAAGCATAAAAGCGAGCGCACGCTGGACGCTTAGCGGCGCGTCCCGAAAGATGTCTGAGAGGCGGACATAGATGCGTCCCGAACGCCGTCGAATCGTGTGGTTCAGACCGGCATAAGGATAGAAGCGCACTTCAATTTCCGGCGGCGTCTGATTGCGCTCAAACTGCCGGAAGGCCTCCGTGAAAAGAGGGCTGAGATGTGGCTGCGCGGCTGACATAGGTGGATTAATTCAGGCTGACGGCAAACGAATTTACGACGAGTTGAAACGCCTGCGAGGCTGACCGCACAACAAGAGAAAAAAACTTCTGACAAAAGCCTCCGCCGGGAATACAATTGACGCCAAACGCAACCCTATATTACGGGCGGCTTTGGCAGCGCGTCAACGAGCCTGTCCGTCGCGCCCGCTAAGCCTTTTCAGAGCATCAATTGTGAGCGACGAGTCGCGGGAGGGCAACTGGCGGCCTTCTGAGGGTAGTGCTTAAGTCTAATTTTTAGAACGATTTAACTAAAGACGCGCGAGCGTTCGCCGTTTTGCGACGCTAACTCTTGTGAAATCTATAAATTGACTTGGGAGAGGGGGAGGGCGCGGCGCAGACGGGCGTGCGTCGGCAAGTCGTTGCGCCCCGTTTCGTCCATCCGTTATACTCCAAGCGCAAAGCGTGTCTGCGGCGCGTAAAATTAGAACTTGACAGGCTTTAGACGGGGCGGTATTGATTGAGATGACACTTGGCGAGGCACGCCGCAAAAGCCTCTCAGTGGCCTTCGACGTTCCCCGCTTACCGCTTCAAAGCACAAGATGGCAAATCGTAGTTCCACATCCACGACGACTTCCGAGCGATTGCCCGACGCGCGCTCGCAATGCGTACTGTCTGCCATTATCAAAGAGCATCTGGGAACGGGCGAGCCGGTCGGGTCGAGAACCGTCTCGGAACGCCTCGCGGGTGCCGCCGGGTGGAGCGCGGCCACGATCCGCAACGTGATGGCCGAACTGGAAGAGGCCGGATTGGTCGAGCAGCCGCACACTTCCGCCGGACGCCTGCCGACCGACAAGGGCTATCGTTATTACGTGGATCACATGCTCGGCGACGCGCGCCTGTCGAGAGCCGACACGGCGGCGATTGATAGCCTGCTGGGACTCAGGCAGGGCGAAGGCAGCATGACGGCTCCGAATCGTCTGATGGAGAAAGTCTCGCACCTGCTGTCGGAACTCTCGGAAAACGTCGGCATCGTGATCTCCCCGCCGATGGCCGACAATCGTTTGCAGCACATCGAGTTTGTCCAACTGACGGACGGGCGCATTCTCGTCGTACTTGTCTTTGCGCCGAACATCATCCAGAACAAGATCATACGCATTGATGAGCCGTTCACGCAGGAAGAACTGGAGCAGACGGCGCGTTATCTGAACGTGGAGTTCAGCGGCAAGAATTTGCAGACGATCCGTGCGGAGATTCTCGGACTGATACGTGCCGAGAAGGCTCTCTATGATCGCCTGTTGCAAAACGCGATGCTCCTGTGTGAACTGAGTCTGGAAGGCGAAGAGGCCGCGACGGGCGACGTGTATGTTGACGGTGCCTCGAACATTCTGGTCAAGCCTGATTTCGCGGACATCGAGCGTCTGCGTGAGTTGTTTCGCACGCTGGAAGAGAAGACGCGGCTGGTGAAAATCTTGAACGAGTGTCTGACGCGCGAACGCGTCTTCGGCGACGTGCGCGTCCAGATCGGGCGCGAACTAAAGACGCCTTCGATGCAGAACTGCGCGCTCATCACCGCCCCTTACCGCATCGGCACGAGCGGCGTCGCGGGCACGGTCGGCGTCGTCGGACCAATGCGGATCGAGTATGAACGGATGATGGCGGTCGTCAGTTACGTTTCGCAATTGATCGAACGCATGATGCGCGAAGAGAGCGCGCACGTCTAAACAGGAAGGGACAGGCGGCGCGCAAGCGAGCCGCTTTCGTTTACAAGCTGAGGGTTTCAAGGTCGAATGGACATGATTAACGAAAACAGCTCCACTCCCAAGCGCATCCCCGTCCGTTTTGTGGACGAAGAGAGCAACGCGAATTATCACGTCGCGCCTGAATCTTCTGCGGACGAAGACGACACTGACCTTACGCCCGACGAACTCGGGCGAGCTTCGATCTACGAAGGAGAAACCGAGATGCAGCGGCGCATTGATCGCGGCACAGAGGGAGACGACTCGCAAGGTAAGGCGGACGCCGACGAGCGCGACACGGCGGGCGGCCCGCCGCGCTCCGACATGCCCGAAGAGCGCGACGAGCAGGACACGCACCGGCATCCGGGCGCGAACCGTACAGACGGCAAAGTGAGTGCCGACCCGCGACGTGCGGGTGAGCGCGGCGGCGCGAATTCGTCGCTGGCGATGCAGGCGGAGTTGCTCGCCGCGCAGGCCGAGTTGGAGATGGTGGAAGCGGAGTTGCAAAAGGTGCGCGCCGAGCAGCAGGAGTTTCAGGATGTGGCGGCGCGGCGACAGGCCGATTTCGACAATTTCCGTAAACGCATCGAGCGCGAACGCGCGGAGACTTATAACCGCGTGGTGGCCGACGTGGTGGGGCAGTTGTTGCCCGTCATGGACAATTTGCGGCGCGCACATGAAGCAGAGTCTTCAATGGGAGCGACGGAATCGCAGGAGTTCAGAAATTTCCTGCACGGCGTCGAGTTGATCAGTAAACAGTTGAACGGCGTGCTGGAAAATCTGGGAGTCGAGCAAGTGCCGACGGTCGGGCATCCTTTCGACCCGCACGTACATGAAGCCATCGCTACCGAACAGACGGATCAGTTTGAGCCTGACACAGTGATGCAAGAGATCGTGCGCGGCTATCGCCTCGGCGAAAAGCTCCTGCGCCCGGCGATGGTCAAGGTGGCAACGAGATAAAGTGATGAGTG
>DASWNS010000282.1:0-4876 GCA_036399115.1 Pyrinomonadaceae bacterium
AGGATGAAGGATGAACGCGGAAGGATGAATGGAAGCGCTCAGGCGGTCGAAAGGTTCTCTTAAATTCATCATTCATCCTTCCGCGTTCATCCTTTCTTTAAAATAGACTGAACCCGCGCCCTCTTTCTGACGTTTTTCTTCGTGGACTTGGACGAGAAGGAACATTCCAAACGCAATAAATAGCTTAAACTACAGGCGTCCGTTTCGGAGCGCGCGCGGCGGGCGGGAGAAGAGCAGGCGATGAAACTCAAAATCTTTATTGTGCTGGTGGCGGTGGTGTTGGCGTGGGTGGCCGGACGCAGCATCAAGAGCGGCGGGGAAAATATCGTCGCCTCCGTGCAACAACAAATGCAACACGAGGGCGACGACGCTGCGGCTGCGCACGGTTCGAACGAGCGGCGCATCAACGATTCCTACGAACTCGCAGACGGCGCGCGCGTCGAAGTGTCCGGCATCAACGGCCCCGTCTCAATCGAAGCGGTCGAGGGCAACACCGCCGAAATCAGCGTGACGAGCACGGCGGGCAACATGAGCGACCTGAACGCAAGTCAGATTACGGTCGAGCACACGGAGACGAGTCTCGTCGTGCGCGGCAAGGGAAGCAACGGCACGGGCTTCTGGAAGTGGCTGCGCGGCGGCAGCGATGCGCGCCATAACGTGACGCTCAAACTCCCGCGCCGCGTCGAACTGACGACGCGCGGCACGAACGGCAACGTCACCATCGGCGAGATGGAAGGCCCGGTGCAAGTCTCAGGCGTCAACGGGCGCGTGGAGGTCGGCGGAGCGCGCGGCTTCGCGGAAGTGAACGGCGTCAACGGCGGCGTCGCGCTCACCATCACGGAACTATCTAAGGACGGCGCGAAAGTGAACGGCATCAACGGCGTCGTCGAACTGCGGCTCGGAAGCGACGTGAACGCAGACCTCAATCTCAACGGGGTGAACGGCCAGATCACGGTCGAGGCTCCGAACGTCGAAGTGCAGGAGCAGAAGCGTTCGAAGCTGCGCGCACGCGTCGGCACGGGCGGCGCAAACATCAAGGCCAACGGCATCAACGGCGGCGTGCGGATCGTCGGCGTCTAAGCAGGCACGGGTAAATTTTAGCGTTCCAGCGTGAAGGCCGGAGAGTCGAAAAACTCTCCGGCCTTCGTGCGTCCGGTTGCCATTGTCGAAAGTTCGCTTCGTCCACTTCGTTCGCTTCGTTCGCTTCGTCAGGTGCGTCGTGTGAGAGAGTCGCGCGCGACGCGGACGAGGCGCAGGGCTTCGTCCGTGGTCGGGGCGAGCGCGGTGAGGTGTCCCATCTTTCTGCCCGCGCGCGGCTCGTGCTTGCCGTAGAGATGCAGCTTGACGTTGGGGAGGGCGCAGGCCGCGCGCCAGTCGGGTTCGCCGTGCTGCCAGAGGTCGCCGAGCAGGTTCGCCATCGCGGCGGGGCGCAGTTGTTCGGTCGTGCCGAGCGGGAGTCCGCAGACGGCGCGCACCTGTTGTTCAAACTGGCTCGTGAGGCAAGCGTCAATCGTGAAGTGGCCGGAGTTGTGCGGGCGCGGCGCGAGTTCGTTGACGAACAGTTTGCCGCCGTCTCGCGTCAGGAAAAATTCCACGCAGAGAACGCCGACCAGCGAGAGTTGTTCGAGCAGGCTGGCGGCGATCTGCGTCGCTTCGCGCACGACCTCTACAGAGACGCGCGCCGGGGCGATAGTGCAATCGAGGATGTGGCGTTCGTGCCGGTTTTCGACCACGCCGTAATGCGCCACCTCGCCATCCGCGCCCCGCGCGCACACCACCGACACCTCACTCTCGAAATCGACGAACGCTTCGAGCACTGCCTCCTGACCGCCGAGCGAGTTGAACGCGTCCGCGCTCTCCGTGGGCGACTTGATCAGGCGTTGGCCTTTGCCGTCGTAGCCGAAGCCCGCAGTCTTAAAGACTGCGGGGCAGCCAAGCGCGTCGAGCGCGGCGTCGAGTTCGGCGAGCGTGCGCACGTGTCGAAAGGGCGTGATGGGGATTCCGGCGCGGGAGAGGAAATTCTTTTCGCGCAGGCGATGCTGCGTGGTGTAGAGCGTCGCGCCGTCCGGCCTGACGGGGACGATCCCGGCGATGGCCTCCACGGTCGCCGCCGGAACGTTTTCAAACTCGAAAGTCACTACTTCGACGCGGCTGGCGAAGTCGCGCACCGCCGCGAGGTCTTCGTAAGGCGCGGTCACTTCCACGTCTGCGACCTGCCCGGTCGGCGTGTCGGTTTCGGGCGAGTAAGTGTGTACGAGATAGCCCATGCGGCGCGCGGCCATGGCAAACATGCGACCGAGTTGGCCGCTGCCGAGCACGCCGATGGTTGCGCCGGGAAGCAGCGTGCGCATACTTGTGCGGGAAGAGGGCGCGTGATTCACGGTTTACGCCAAAGCGATAAAGTTGGTTTTCGCTATCTGAGACAACCTGTTTTCGCTATCTGAAACAACTTCAAGTTAAATCTGACTCGCGCACCACACGCTCCTGCTCAAGCCGGAACGCGCGCAGGCGTTCGCGCAAAGCGGCGTCTTCGTTGGCGAGGATGGCGACGGCGAGCAACGCGGCATTGCGCGCCCCGGCCTGCCCGATGGCGAGCGTGCCGACGGGAATCCCGGCGGGCATCTGCACGATGGAGAGCAGCGAATCCAGACCCTTGAGCGCGCGGCTCTCCACGGGCACGCCAAGCACCGGCAACAAAGTCTGCGCCGCGACCATCCCCGGCAGATGCGCCGCCCCGCCCGCGCCCGCGATGATCACACGCACGCCCCGCGCCTCCGCCGCAGACGCAAACTCCGACATCAACTGCGGCGTGCGATGCGCCGAGACGACCCGGCACTCGTGCGCGACATCGAACCCCGTCAACACCTCGTCCGCCCCGCGCATCGTCTCCCAATCGGACTTGCTGCCCATGACGACCGAGACGAGCGGCGCGGAAGAAACGGACGCGTCCGCGTTGAGCGCGGGTGTGGAGATGCGCGCTTTTTTGTCACGCTTTTTCGTCTCCGCGCCCGCGCGCCGCCGCTGAGCCTTCTTGGTCGTCATTGCGAGTAGCCGGGCTTGCCGTCGAAGTTGCAGAGGTTCTCGGTCTTGATGAAGTCGAGTTTGGCGTCGGCGATGCGCTGGAGCAGCGCGGCGATCTGCGTGTGCGTGATGGTCGCGCCGTCCTTCGCGCCGAGGTAGCGGCAACGCCAGTGGTCGGAGAGAAAAGTCTCCGGCAGCCCTTCCGGCCAGACGGTGATGCCGCGATTGCCGATCAGGGATAACTTGAAATCGTCGCCGCCGAGCGTCCTGCACGTCTCGCCCAACTGTTCGGCGGAGCCTTCCGTCCAATGCAAAAACACGTCCACGCCGACCAGTTCTTTGCGCTCTGCGACTCCGCTGCCCGCGCCCGCCGTGCTCGTTTGGCTGCCGCCGCCCGCGTTGTACTTGACGGACTTCAAAGTCTGCGGCGTCTGTCCCAACCTCTCGACGACCGCCTGCGCAAACTCGCGCGTCCCCACCTTCTGCTTGCTCACTCCTTCGGCGTAGATGTCGTAAGTGTGTACGCCGTCTTCGATGGCGCGCAGCCATGCGTTGTGGACGCGCTCGGCCACGTCCGGTTGATCGATGTGGACGAGCATCATCACCGCGCCCAGAAGTAAGCCCGAAGGATTGGCTAGATTCTGCCCGGCGCGGCGCGGCGCGGAGCCGTGAATCGCTTCGAACATCGCGCCGGAGGTTCCGATGTTGGCCGAACCTGCGAGGCCAACCGAGCCTGCGATCTGTGCGGCCACGTCGGAGAGAATGTCGCCGTAGAGGTTCGGCATCACCACCACGTCGAAGGCTTCGGGCGTGTCGGCGAGTTTGGCCGCGCCGATGTCCACGATCCAGTGCTCGTTCACGATGTCGGAATACTCAGCCGCGATCTCGTCGAAGACTTTATGGAAGAGGCCGTCGGTCATCTTCATGATGTTGTCTTTCGTGAAGCAGGTGACCTTCTGGCGGTTGTTGCGCCGCGCGTATTCGAAGGCGTAGCGCACGATCTTTTCGCAGCCGGGGCGCGAGATGAGTTTCAGGCATTGATAGACCTGAGCGGTCTGCCGGTGCTCGATCCCCGCGTACAGGTCTTCCTCGTTTTCGCGGACGATAACCACGTCCATCTTCGGGTGCTTCGTGTCCACGAACGGATGATAAGAGACGCACGGGCGCACGTTCGCGTAGAGGCCGAGCGTCTTCCTGACGGTGACGTTGAGGCTCTTGTAGCCGCCGCCCTGCGGCGTCGTGATCGGGGCTTTCAAAAAGACTCTGGTGCGGCGCAGAGACTCCCACGCGCTCGCGGGTATCCCCGCCGTGTCGCCGCGCAGATAGACCTGCTCGCCGATCTCAATCGTCTCGATCTCAAGCCTCGCGCCGGCTTCTTTCAGGATGTGGAGCGTCGCCTCCATGATTTCAGGACCAATGCCGTCGCCGTGCGCCACCGTGATAGGAACATTCTGTGCCATGATTTAACTGAAGCACCTTTCGCTACATTTGAATTTTAAGAAGACAACTCAGGTGGCCGCTAGCTTACTACTTTTCACCCGTCGCCCGAAAGTTGCGCGTCGCATACGCCCGCCGCAAGATGCGCCAACTCTCGCCGCGCGCCGCCCGCAGCCCATAAAGATCGTGTAACTTCTCCGACACGAAACACGCACGCCGCCGTTATTCCTCTCCGCGCGCAAATTTAGTATGATGCCGCTTGTGTCAGCCCTCCGCGCGAAAGCAGATGACGAGAAGTTTTTGCGCCGCGAAGTGGCGGACGCGGAGCCTCCCCACAAAACCCCCTTTGCAACTTACGCCCGCGAACTATGCTCCTCGCGCGCCGAGAGAACATGCCAGCACTGAAATCTGACGGTTA
>DASWNS010000283.1:0-6967 GCA_036399115.1 Pyrinomonadaceae bacterium
GTGATGCAGCGATCACGGTGATGTTGACGGCAGGCAGCCGGGAAGAAGCGGCGCGGCTGGCGGAGATGCTCGTCGGCGCACGCCTCGCGGCCTGCGTGCAGATACTTCCTGAGATGGAGTCGGTCTATCACTGGAAGGGCGAGGTGCGGCGCGAGCCGGAATTTCTGTTGCTGGCGAAGACTACCGAGGCGCACTTCGCTTTGCTTGAACGCGAAGTGCGCGCGCTGCACAGCTACGAGACGCCCGAGATCATCGCTCTCCCCATCACCGCTGCTTCCGCGCCCTACCTCGAATGGCTGACCGGCACGCTCAAGCCCGGCGACGAATAAAAACGCTCGCGGGCTGGCAACGTTCAGTTGTCAGTCGCCTGTCGCAATCACGCGACTGGAGATTGGGCTGAACAGGGGTCAAAGACAACTGCCAACTGACACTGCTTCCTCAGGCGATGTCGTTCGAGACGGTCTTGTCCAACTTGCGTAGCGCGTCCTGACTACGGACGACAATCTCGACGGCTTCGGCGGGCGAGTCTGTGAGATGGATGAGGGCAAGGTCTTCCTGCGAAATTGTCTGTTCTGCCAGCAGCGTGCCTCTCAGCCAGTCCATCATCCCGCTCCAAAATTGTCTGCCGACGAGCACGACGGGGAAGTTTCTCACCTTGCGCGTCTGGATGAGCGTGAGAGCTTCGAAGAGTTCGTCGAGCGTGCCGAAGCCGCCGGGGAAGATGACGAAGGCGGTGCTGTATTTGACGAACATCGTCTTGCGCACGAAGAAGTAGTTGAAGGTGAGCGAGCGCGTCTGGTAAACGTTTGGCCGCTGCTCAAAAGGGAGTTCGATGTTGCAACCGATGGAGACGCCTTTGGCCTCGAACGCGCCACGGTTGGCGGCCTCCATGATGCCGGGACCGCCGCCCGTAATCACCGCGAAGCCCGCGCGCACGAGCAATGCGGCTGTCTCCTGTGCTGCTGCGTAGTGCGGGCTGTCGGGCGGCGTGCGAGCCGAGCCGAAGATGGAGACGCCGCGCGTCACCGTCGCGAGTTCGTCGAAGCCCTCCACGAATTCGCCCATGATGCGAAAAACGCGCCACGTGTCAGTATGCTTGAACTCGTCGAGCTTCGGAGTCTCAAGTAGTTGCTCGTCCTGCGTGACGTGCGCGCCTTTGCGGTTCCCGTTTTTTGTCTTTGCCATTTAGGTGCGAGGGCTGAGGTCAGAAGTACGGAGGTTGGAAGAAGCACGCGTTTTGTCTCTACTGACCTCTAAACTCCGGCCTCCGACTTCTGCTTTTAAAACGCCATGATGTTGTAGCCGCAATCGACGTGGATGACCTCTCCGGTGATGCCTGACGAGAGCGGGCTGCACAGGAAGAGCGCGGTGTTGCCGACCTCGCTCGCTTCGACGTTGCGACGCAACGGGGCGCGCTCGGCGTGGTGCTTGAGCATCGCGCCCATGTTGCCGACGCCGCGTGCGGCGAGGGTGTTGAGAGGTCCCGCGCTGATGGCATTGACGCGTATATTGTGCTTGCCGAGGTCGCTCGCCAGATAGCGCGTGCTGGCTTCGAGCGCGGCTTTCGCCACGCCCATCACGTTATAGTTCGGCACCACTTTCTCCGCGCCGTAATAACTCATGGAGACGATGCTCCCGCCTTCGTTCATCAGGGGCGCGGAGGCGCGGGCGAGAGTTGCGAGCGAGTAGGCGCTGATCTCAAGCGCGGTCTGAAACGCTTCGAGAGAGGTGTTGACGTATTCGCCTTCCAACGCCTCGCGCGGCGCAAAGGCGAGACTGTGGACGAGGAAATCGAGCCGCCCGAAGTTTTCTTTAACCAGCGCGAAAGTCTGTTCAACCTCTTCCGGCTTCACCACATCGCACTGCGAAAGCACCGCGCCCGGCATCGCCTTCGTTAAACTTTCCACGTTCTCCCGCAGACGCTCGTTCTGGTAAGTGAACGCGAGCCGCGCCCCCGCGCCGGAGAGCGCAAGAGCCGAAGCCCATGCAATCGAACGCTTATTAGCCACGCCGAACACGACGCCGAACTTATTCTCTAACATTCAGGGAAGCCTCCGCATTCAGCGAGCAGTAAACAGTGAGAGAGCCATAAAACAGGAATAGCTTTAGACTGCTCACTGCTCGCTGCACACTTACTTTACGCTGCCGCGATCTCCGGCGCGCCGTTCATCAAGCGCTCGTATTGATCGCTCTCCACCCACTTCAAAATTTCCGACGTGCGCCAGACAGGGAACGGGTGCGAGAGGCCGCTCGTGATGATGTCAGCCCAGAAGCGGTCGAGGGCTTTGTCGTCGTAGTTCTTCTGGAAGTCGCGCGCCTGGACGAGGAATTGTTCGTAGTCAACTTTGGAGGCAAAGGTGCCGCCGCAGAGTTTCATCATCGTGCGCCCGATCACGTCTGCGTCCTGCGTGACGAGCAGCGCGGCGCGGTCGCACGACAACTCGGCGCGGCGCGACCATGCGAGCAGAGCCGAACGCATGGTCGTAGATAAAATCTGCGCGACGAGACTTGCCACCGGAGCCGCCGCAATCGCCACGTTGGCTAACGCTTCGAGCAGATGCGCGACCGTCAGATAGAGCACGTGCTCGGCGTGAATGTGGCCGACTTCATGCGCGACGACGGCGAGCACCTCTTCGTCCGTGAGACGTTCGAGGAGGCCGGAATAGAGCACGATGACGGGGCGCGTGACGCCGCCCGTAAACGCGTTGACCATCGGCGATTGCTGCACGAAAAGTTCCGGCATGTCCACGCCGAGCGTCGTGCAGGCGATCTGTAACTTGGCGTAGAGGTCTGGACATTGATGTGGCGTGACGCGCACCGCGCTCGCCATGAAGATGACGCGGATGGCCGATTCGCCCGTCACGGACAGCAACTTTTTCACCGCCGTATCGATGCCCGGAATCGCGCGCAGCGTAGCGAGCGCGCGGCTGTCAGCGGGATGGATGTAAGCATCTTTGTCGAGTTCGGCGAATTTTTTGTGGGGCGCGCCGGAGAGCGGCAGGCGGCAGCGTCCGCACTTCGCGCTACCTGTTACGTCGGCGCGGGTCTGGTTTAACTGCCCGCAGAAGCGGCAACGCACGGGCGTCCCGTTGTTTTCGCCGCCGGAGATAGATTCAAAATCAGCCATGAGTTCAACCCTTCGTCAAAACAGGTGGAATAAATTTTCTGGGAGACAGGAACGCCCAAGTATCAACGATTGCGCCGCGCCACTGCAAGCGTGCACAAACGTCCGGGGCGACGGCTCAACGAACCGTGACCTTGAGCGTGTAGGTCGCATTGCCGCGCGTGCCGCCGACCTCGATCACGTAGTCGCCGCTGGCAGGTAGTTCGCCGCTCCAGTTCGAGGCGTCCTGCCCTTCGCCCGCGCCTTCGAGCGTGCCGCCGCCGGGCGTGTAGATGGTGAAGACCGCATTGCGCTCGACCGAAGTGATGCTGACGGACATCTTCTGCCCGGCACGCGCGCCGAGCGTGTAACGATCTACCGTGCCGCGCACGACAGAGTTCTTCAAAGTCGCCGTTGTGCGCCCGCGCGCGAAACGCACACGCTTCGTCAAACCTTCCTGCGCGGCGAACGCACAGGTCGTGAGCAGCAGCCCGAAAAAAGTCGCCGCCAGTTTTACTTTGATTGATTGCTTCCTCATCGTCTTCTCAGTCTCCCTGTGTTCAGTGTTTGAAGTGGCGGATGCCAGTGAAGATCATCGCCAGATCGTGTTCGTCTGCGGCAGCGATGATCTCTTCGTCGCGCACAGACCCGCCGGGCTGGATGATGGCCTTGATGGCGTGGCGTGCGGCTTCGTCTATGCCGTCGCGGAAAGGGAAGAAGGCATCGGAGGCGAGCACGGAGCCTGCGACGGGAAGCACCGCGCGCGCCGCGCCGATACGCACGGAATCAACTCTCGACATCTGCCCCGCGCCAACCCCGACCGTCTGCCCCGCACGCGCATAGACGATAGCGTTTGACTTCGTATGCTTGCAGACCGTCCAGGCGAAGAGCAGCGCGTCAATCTCTTCGACGGTCGGCGCGCGTCGAGTCACAACTTTAAGCTCGTCGCGCGTGAGACGGTGCGTGTCGCGCGTCTGCAAAAGCATGGCTCCGGTGATCTGCCTGCACTCAAGCCCGCCCGCACGGCGCGGCACACCCGCGCGCAACACGCGCAAATTCTTCTTCGCACGCAAGACTTCAAGCGCGGCTTCGTCGAAATTCGGGGCGATAACGACCTCGGTGAAAATCTCCGTCAGGGCGCGAGCCGTCGCCGCGTCAACCGGGCGATTGAAGGCCACGACGCCGCCGAAAGCCGAAACGGGGTCGGTGGCGAGCGCGAGCCGGTAAGCCTCTTCCGCCGTCGCGCCCGCGCCGACGCCCGCCGGGTTCGTGTGCTTGATGATGGCGCAAGCCGTCTCGTCGTAGTCGCAGACGAGTTGCCACGCCGCGTCCGCATCGACGTAGTTGTTGTATGACATCTCCTTGCCCGACAGTATCTCGGCTGCGCCGATTCCTCCGCTTGCTCCCGTCGCGTAGAGCGCGGCGGACTGGTGCGGGTTCTCGCCGTAGCGCAGGTCGGCTGTCTTGCGCAGCGACCATTGCGCGAGATCGGGCGCGTCCCGCAAATCTTCGAGCGAACGGGACGGGGCGTCGGGATAACCGGCTGCGCCTGCGCCGATGCCGCCTCCGGGCTGCGCGTGCGAAGTCGATGCCGGGTCGTCTCCAAATCCCGTGCGTTGCAGATAAGCCCAGATGGCGGCGTCGTAATGCGCCGTGCTCCCGAAGGCTTGAGCGGCGAAGTGGGCGCGCGTATTGAGCGTGAGCGCGCCCTTGTGTTCCTCCAACTCGGAGAGGACTCGTTCATACATTTCGGGCGAGGTGACGACGGCCACGTCCGTGTAGTTCTTCGCCGCCGAGCGCACCATCGCGGGGCCGCCGATGTCTATCTGCTCAATCGCCTCCGCGAGCGTGACGCCTTCGCGGGCGATGGTCTGCCGGAAGGGATAGAGATTGATGACGACCATATCTATCGGCTCGATGCCGTGCTCGCCGAGCGCGCTCATGTGTTCGTGATTATCGCGCACGGCGAGCAGCCCGCCGTGAATGCGTGGGTGGAGGGTCTTGACACGCCCGTCGAGCATTTCGGGAAAGCCCGTGACTTCGGATACGTCGCGCACTTCGACGCCCGCCTCGCGCAAGGCTTTCGCCGTGCCTCCGGTGCTCAAAAGTTCGACACCGAAGCGACTGAGCGCACGCGCAAACTCGACGAGGTTCGTTTTGTCCGAGACGCTCAACAGCGCGCGGCGTATGTTTCGCAATCCATCTGGGTTCTGTTCAGGCATATTTTTAAGTGACGAGTGACGAGTGACAAGATAAAACAGTGAATCGTGAATCGTAAATCGTGAAGAGGCGAAATCGGATTGAGTCAATTTGCGTTTTACAGTTCACGCTTCAAACTTCGCGTTTTGAACTTCACGCCTTATTAACTTGTCGCTCGTCACTGTTTCAAATTGTAGCCTTCGCGGAGCAACTGCACGCGAAGGCGTTTGTGTGCCGGGGTCAGGCTGACTTGAATTTGATGGTTGTTGCTCTGATTGCGCGCGGCGGCGTCGAGGTAATAGCCGAGCAGGTACTGGCTCTGTAAATCTTCGGTGATGGCGCGAAAGATTGGCGCGAGATCGGGAGCGGCGCGCGGGTCGAGGGCGGAGCGCGCGTCGCCGAGCAGGAAATAGTGGCCGCCGGTCTGTTCTGCGAGTTCGCGAAAACCTTTAGCGGGACGGCGCACGGCGAGTTTGCCATCGCGCGGGATAAAGAGCGGAAAATGTATGACGTAGATGGAGACGCCGCGCAGGCGTGCCTCGTTGATTACGGACGCGGGCGGCGTGCGACTGGCCGTGTCGAGGCCATCGCTGGATAAGATGACGATGCGGCGTTCGCGTGCGTCGGCTCCGGCGACATTGAAGGCGCGGACGGCGACGGAGGCAGCGTCGAAGATGGCTGTCTGCTGGTTGCGGCGTGCGGAGAGTTGGAAGGCTTCGCGCGCGCGTCTGATGTCTGTGGTGAAGGGGAGCGCGAAGTCGGCCTGCGCCGCAAACGGGAGCACGGCGATGCGCGAGTTGCTGCCGAAATGGGCGAACATGGCGAGCGCGGCTTCGGTCTGTCTGGCGATATGCTCGCGCGCGCTGCCGGAAGCGTCGAGCGCGAAAACAATCGCGACGCGCTCCGTGCCGGAGGAGAAATATTCGAGTTTGACAGGCCGCCCGCCGTCGCGCACTTCGAAGTCTTGCCGCGTTAAATTTGCGAAGCGTCGCCCGCGCCTGTCTGTTACGACGACGGGGACGGTGACGAGATCGGTGCTGACGCGCAAGACTTCATCATCGCTCGCGTCTATTGTTTGCGCACATGCGCCTGTGCCCGGCGGGAGGACGAAAAGAGAGAACAGGAAAAGATGGAAAGCGGCGCGTGTGAAGACGTGTCGCCGGGTATAGAGTAAACGAGGAAGGGTCATGCCGCCGTCAGGCCTGAAACAAAAACCGCCCGAAGAACAGTATCGTCAGGATGACAGCAATAGTGATGATGATGATCTTTACAAGGCTCACGACTTGATCCTCAAACTGACTGGATGCCAGCGGTAATCTCCAGCGAGGGCTGTATTCTATCGGTGCATTGAGAGAAGTGTCAACGCTTTGGGCAAATATGGCCTGCCGCACGCTTGATTTTGCCTGGAAAGCAAAACTTTAGACGTGCGGCAGGCCGGTAAAGTTCCAAGTTTTTCGGTGCCGCAGGTGTAGCCCGATTCGCTTAACTCTGCGACTTCGGCCTTGAGCGGCTTGCCGCTATTTGAAACGCAGGGACAGCCGCCCGCTGAAGAGTCGCGGATAGCCGATGTGCGTGCCGCTGAAGACCGACTCGAAGTTGTAGAGAAAGAGCGTGTTGGTCAAATTCTGGACATCGAACTGCACGTTGAGCGACGTGCGACGTTCG
>DASWNS010000284.1:0-11581 GCA_036399115.1 Pyrinomonadaceae bacterium
TAAATCTCTTCCGGATGTCGAATGTTGAGTTGGGAAATAACCGGGAGTAGCTAACGTGAGCAGTATAACATTAACCTGCGCGCCTGCCACACAAGACCTGACTCAGCGGGTCTGAGGAGCACCAATCTTCACGGGGCATTCGCCCGCTGCTTAACCTTCTGCACGCAATTGACCATAAATTTTTATGATTCCGCGTCATGATTGTCGAAAAGAAATGGTTGAGTCCGGCTACGGGTGCGTCAGGGTTGTTAATTGCACGGAGATGAAAGCGCAAGCCCGCGAGCGTTAGACCGTCGGACGGAGAGCGATTGACATCCTAGCCTCTTCAACACACAACCGACTTGACCGTTAACCCGTCTCGTACCAAGTCGTACAGACAACCAATGCCGCCCGCCCCTATAAATCTTCTTGCCTAACGGGCAAGGGGCATCAGTGCGGAGCCGCCGGGGTGGTCGCACATAGTTGTAGCCCTCGGCGGTCGTACTGACTCACATCCGCTCTAACCCGACACAGGCTGAGGAGACACTTGAGACGGGCTTCGGATGCCCTAAAGATCAAGCCAGGGGAGATGTCAGAGTTAGCATGAATCACAACGAGCAGTTACTTCGGAAGGCAGCGATTTACGGAGCGATACTTCTAACGGTTGTCTTCACCGCTTTACTCTGGAAGGGGTAATCGGCAGCGGTTAACCGTCACCTTCATTCCGTCACCTTCATTCATTAAACAACGCGAAGTGGAAAGGGGCAGGATTACACGCCTCACGCCCGCGTCCGCTGTACGTCTGTGAACAGCCGCCCGTGACCGGCCTCTGTTCAGACGCTCATAGGCAGAGCGCGGGCGCGCGTCTCTCACGATTCTGACGCCACCTCAGGCGACATCACACCGTTAGCCGCTGATAGCTTCTGCCGTGAAGCCGCCGGGCAGTTCAATCGCTTCGGCGGGCGCGCCTGCCTTCAACGATGCGCCGTCAGCATTCCCGGCCTGTACTTTGAAGGGCGTAGGCACTCTCCAGTTAGCCTTCACGGCAAGCTCGGCCTCGATGATCTTCTGCGTGGTCTGGATGACCGTGTCGGGGTTGAGCGAGATCGAGGTGATGCCGCGCTCGACGAGGAAGTGCGCGAATTCCGGGTAATCCGAAGGAGCCTGCCCGCAGATGCCGATCTTCTTGCCGGCGCGGTGCGCGGCGTCTATGGCCTGCGCGATCATGAGCTGGACTGCGCCATTGCGCTCGTCGAAGAGGTGAGCCACCATTTCGGAGTCACGGTCGAGGCCGAGGGCGAGTTGGGTGAGATCGTTCGAGCCGATGGAGTAGCCGTCGAAGATGCGCAGGAACTCGTCTGCGAAGACCACGTTGGCGGGCAACTCGCACATCGCGTAAATCTCCAACTCCCGCTCACCCTGTTTGAGGCCATACTCGCGCATCAGGTTGATGACGCGCTCGCCCTCCTCCACCGTGCGGCAGAAGGGAATCATAGCCTTCACGTTAACCAGTCCCATGTCCTCGCGCACGCGCCTGAGCGCGCGACATTCGAGATGAAACCCCTCGCGGTAACGTTCGTCGTAATAGCGCGACGCGCCGCGAAACCCAAGCATCGGGTTCTCTTCAACCGGCTCAAACTGCTGGCCGCCGATGAGCCGCGCGTACTCGTTCGATTTGAAATCGGACATGCGCACAACGACCGGCTTCGGGTAGAAGGCGGAGGCGATGCGCCCGATGCCCTCGGCGAGGCAGCGCACGAAGAACTCGCGCGGGTCTTCTTCTCCGATGCGTTCTTCGATCTCGCGTATATCCTCTTCGCGTGCGATGTGCGGGTAATTGACGAGCGCCATCGGATGAATGCCGATGTGATTATTGATGATGAATTCGAGGCGTGCGAGTCCGACGCCGTCGTTCGGCAGACCGGCGAGCGCGTAGGCGTGGTCAGGGTCGCCGACGTTCATCATCACCTGCGTGCGCGGTCGTCCGGCATCGCTGACGGTGTGCTTGTCGATCACGAAATCGATCAGGCCGTCGTAGATGTTTCCCTGCGCGCCCTCGGCGCAGGAGACTGTGACCGGCATGCCGTTCGGGAGCTTACGCGTGCCGTCGCCCGTGCCGACGATGCAGGGCAGACCGAGTTCACGGCTGATGATGGCGCTGTGGCAGGTGCGCCCGCCCCGGTCCGTGACGATAGCCGCAGCCCGTTTCATGATCGGCTCCCAAGCGGGATCGGTCATGGAGGTGACGAGCACGTCGCCCGCACTGAATTCGGCGAGATGATCGGGGTCGGCCAGCACATGGACGCGCCCGTGGCCGATCTTTTCGCCTACGGCCTGTCCCGTGACGAGCGGCTCCTGATGGCTGCCGGTCAGACGGTAGTTGAGCACGAAGTTTTCTCGATTGGTCGAATGAACCGTCTCGGGGCGCGCTTGCAGGATGAAGAGTTCACCGGTGATGCCGTCTTTCGCCCACTCGATGTCCATCGGTTGATCGTGTCCCGCACGTTCCGAATAGTGTGTTTCGATGAGGCAAGCCCAGCGCGCGAGTTGCAGCACCTCATAGTCTTCGAGCGAGAAGCGCCGACGCTGCGCCGCCACGACTTCGCGAATCCGCGTCCCGCTCCCGTCAGGACCATAGGACATCTTGACTTCCTTGCTGCCGAGACGGCGACTGACGACCGCACGCGCCCCCTCATGCAGAGTGGGCTTGAAGACGACCCACTCATCCGGCGTCGCCATCCCCTGCACGATGGCTTCGCCCAATCCCCACGCCCCGTTGATCGTAACCACATCGCGAAAGCCCGATTCGGTGTCGAGCGTAAACATCACACCGGAGGTGGCGAGGTCTGAACGCACCATCGGTTGGACGCCGATGGAGAGCGCCACCTCGAAGTGATCGAAGCTGCGAGCGGTGCGATAAGAGATGGCGCGATCAGTCCACAGAGAGGCGAAGCATTGCTGGCACGCGGCAAGGAGTTCCGCTTCGCCGCGCACGTTCAGGATCGTGTCCTGCTGCCCGGCGAACGAAGCGTCCGGCAAATCTTCGGCAGTCGCCGACGAGCGGACGGCGACTTCGCAGGCGGAGCGTGTGCGTTGGCAAAGGCGACGATAAGCGTCGAGAATCGCTTCGCGCACGTCGTACGGCAAGGGCGTCTCAAGCATGAGGGCGCGAGCCTCTCGCCCGGCGGCGCTCAAGGCTGCGAGGTCTTCGCAGTCCAGCCCGTCGAGCAGTTTGCGCAGGCGCGTCTCCAGATTGTTCGTCGCGAGCAAGTGACGATACGCTTCGCTGGTCGTGGCGAAACCGTCCACGGCACGCACGCCTTTCGGCACGAGCGCGCGAAACAGTTCGCCCAGACTCGCGCACTTCCCCCCGACGAGAGAAATATCATCCGCGCCTACTTCCGACAGATCGAGAACTAAATCTTTTATCAGGTTTTTCATTGAGCACATCCCTCGCGCGCCTGGCACAGTGAATAGAAGTAAAACTTCCGCTGCCATCAGTAACTTGCCAGCGGTCAACTCAGGTTGGATGAGGCCGGGTCAGACGCCCGCACGCGAAGACACCGCAGGACACCGGTTGGCACCGGCCAACCAGCATCTTCGTAAAGATTGTATCCAGTAGAAAACAGACTATACGCCGAGGGCGCAGTCGTCTGTACGTTTGCGCACGGGTGTCAGGCAGGTCGTAACGCTATCGCGCGCCCGCGTTCAACTTCCGACAGACATAGTTGAGCGGGCACACCTCACGTGCGCCAAACCTCTCACGCCTGATCCAAACCGCTTACACTTTGGAGGATGTTGAGGCAAGGCCGCCCGTCATTAGGCCGACGACGCGCCACGCCCCATGATGATCGCCTTTCGCCTCTTCCATACTGAGAGGTGCCTTGAGCAGTGGATCGTAGATGACGTTGCCTGCAACGACGGCGTAGTGACGCGCCCAGTAATGTGCCATCTCCGGGCGGTCGATACAGACGATGGCCGGTCCTTCGGGGAAGTCGAAATCTTTCAGCGTGGTTTCGCCGTCGAACTCGGCCAGCGACCAGTCACGGCCTGTTATCTTGAGCAGGGCGTGCAACATCTCTCCGGACCACAGACCGTGCACGAAGCAGTCCGGGGCAACCGATTCAAGTACGCGCTCGTAGGCCACGCCCGCCGCCATCGCAATCGTCGCTACACCGCAGTCAGCCCACCGCCTTTGTCTGATGTGAAACATCTTCCGCATCATTCTCCTTTCATCTTTTCATGCTCACGTCGCGGCGCACACGACTCCATAGGGCGTCGTCATCAACAACTCGCCGGCGCTGAGCGGATTCATATTTTCCGTAATCATTTACCACCCTTCGGACGCGATTTCAATGAGACTGAGGATCGCGCCCGCACATTACAGCGCTACGGCATTGCTACGGCTGGAATCGGCGACGACATAACTGACGGCCAACGTCAGCTCGAAGTCGTGGACGGATACGGCGTGAAGAGATGCAAAGTTTACGCCGATGTTGAAGCTCCGGCGCAGGAGGTTATGATTGGATAACCGTCATACTGTGACGTAAAACCCTGCTCTCCTTCTACGGGGTCATCGTCAGGCGACGCTTGCCACTCGCACTGGCATCCGGCGCGCTGGCGGCGTTCGTTGTTCCCCTCCGGCACTTTCGCGCTTGACGCACGGCTATGCCGGGAGGAGCACGCGGATCGAAGTTAACTGTCAGAAGATAAAGATTTGATAGACGGTTGCGAAGTCTGGCGGGATGAAATGAGAGGGATTTTCGTGAGGCCGCGAGACGGAAACGGTTTCCGTCAAACTTTGCCGCGCACGGTGCAACGCTTCGTTCTTACCTCTCGAAGAGGGCGCGGAGTTGTCCGCCCATCTCTTCGGGAAACCCGCCGTGCCGCCGCCTGAGAAAATCGTTGACCCACTCCGCCACGGACGAGGCGAGTTCGCGTTCCTGCGTCCGGCGCAATTCAGTTTCAGCCTCCGTCTCCTGTTTCGTCGTCTCCATTTTCTGCTGCGCTCGCTGCTCGCGTTCTTCTCGCTTGATAACTCTGATCCCGTTTTTCGCTACGTTCATTTTCAACACCCTGCTTGTATTATGTTCCGGGTTCTAAAGTACTCACTCAGGCACTCTGTCGCGCTGTGCTCCATCGGTTAGCCGGAGCTTCTGCGCCTTCGACCTGCCCGGACGATAAGTTAGTCTTCCAACTTGCCGTGCATTCGTTGACGTACCTCTTGAGTGCTTCATCGAGTGAAGGCAGGAGCACGCCCCTCTCGCTGCCCAGCACGCTATACATCGGACGCCGCGCCGTCGTGCCGTCGAGCGCACGTGTCGCGCAGCCCTGCACCCCGCTGGCATCGAGTCCGGCCAACTGCGCGGCGCGGCGCGCTAACTCCGCCCACGTGACTGCGCCGGAGTTTGCCAGATGCCAGATGCCGCGCTCGCCGTCGATCAACAGATCGAGGCTGGCGTTCACCAAGTCCGGCACGTAGGTGGGCGACACAATGGCGTCGTCGGCTGCCTTAAAAGTCTCGCCGGAGGCGAGCGTGCGCAACGCGGCGGTCACGAAGTTATGCTCGTCCCAGGGGCTGAAGAATGCGCTCGTGCGAACAACCAGCGCCGCTGGATGAACTTCCAGAATGCGCCTCTCGGCCTCGGCTTTGCTCTGCCCGTAAACATTGAGAGGGACGGTGCGCCCGCTTTCCAGATAAGGCTCCGACACCTCGCCGTCAAAGACGAGGTCTGACGAAAATGTCAGGAGCGATATTCCGCGTTCGGCGCAGGCGACGGCCAGGGTTGCAGCCCCGTCCCGATTCTCTCGAAAGCAGGCTTCCGGCTCGTGCTCCGCTTGATCGACGCGCACGTAACCGGCGGCGTTGACGATAGCCCACGGATCATATTCGTTTAATGCCGCGCGCACGGACTCCTGATCGGCGATGTCCATCTGGCAACGAGAAAGGAGACGATAGGAGATGCCTCGCACTTCGCACAGACGCGCGAATGAACTTCCCAGCGTTCCGGTGGCTCCGGCGATGATTAACGGGCGGGTCGAACTCTTCCGCGAACTCGCACCCCTGACCGGTTGTTTTGCCGTAGCCGCCGCGCGCGGTTCTCTGCGCACCGGCGTATAGAGAAGCCGTTCGAGCCTCTGCCACCAGCCCGGCCCTTCGATGGCCGGGTGATTAAACTCGCGTCCCGCGGCCAGTTCGCGCAACAGATGTGCGATGGCGGTGGGGCGACGATGCGTGCCCCGCACGTCGAACACGCCCGGCTCGTAGAAGCCCGCGGAGCAGGTCAACAACTTGTTCCAGTCGAATGCGCCCAGCAGCGACCACGCGGTGACGGCGCGCACGTCCACGCCCTCTTCACGCAAATCCTGACACGTCTCCCAAACTTCCTTGAACCAGCGAAGCTGCTCTTCGCGCGTGCAGCCGAGATGAACCTCTGTGACGGCGATGGGCAGCCCGTAACGCTCCCACGTCTCGCGTAACAGCGTGCGGTGTCCGGCCAGCCCTTCGGCACACACCCTGACCGCTTCCACGTCCGCATAACGATCTTTCATGTTCCCGCCGTGCGAGCAAGCGGGGTAGCGTTCCAGACGCTCGTCGAGGAAACGCTCGCTCGTCAGATAGTGATTGATGCCTACAACGTCCGGCGGGCAGGGGTTGTCTGTGAACCAGTCGAGTTCGGCCTCGTCAATGCCGACCCCGGTGAAATAAGTCCACATCGGGTGATGGCGATTGAGGCGACCCGTCAGCAGTTCAAAGGTGAGCCAGCGTCGCTCGTTCTCAAGGTCTGCCTGATAGCGGAGTTTGCGTGTGCTGTAGGTCTTACCCAGATCGTCCGTCTGAATCAACTGCGCTGCCGGATTGATTTCGCGGATCGCGCGCATCGAGAGCGCAACCGCGCGGCACTGGATGAGCAACGCCTCGCAGAGCGTGCGCCGGTCTTGGCCGTGCGGATACCAGAGTCCATATCGCCCGCTGAAACGCGCGGTCGTCAGAGGCTCGTTGACGGGCGTGTAAGCATCCACCCACGGGTAACGCTCGGCGACGCCGCGCGCATACTCGGCCAGCTTTTCGGGAAAGGCCGGATCGACCAGACTCGTGTGGCGCGGCCCGCTGCCGTGATGCACGAGGCCGACGATGGGGCGGATGCCGAGTTCGCGCAGGCGTGCGAGGCGCGAGTCAGCCCAAGACCAGTCAGCGGTTTCCAGACCATCGGGCGCGGTGCGTTCCCATAACACGGGATAGCGTATGGCGCGGATTCCGAGTCCGGCAAAGAGGTCTAGGTCTTCGATTCGTTCGGCGTGGCCGTTGCGCTCAAGTTGATCGAAATACTCATCGCCCACGCGGTTGACGGTGCACTCGACTCCGCCCCATAGTTCGATCCGTGCGTTGCCTGTTGTCTCTACGCCCATGTTCGTTCTCACACCTTCCTGTCGCCGCTCTCAGCTTGAGCGACGGTTTAAAGTTCACAGCGAACCCGTCTCTTTTCATAGCCCGCGCGTCTAACTCGCGACGGAGAAGTTAACGGCTGCTGACTCGGCACCCGCAGCGCGTTGTTTGAGATTGCGCGAGGGCGTGGCTTCCGCCGTCACGCGCCCGTCATCAATCGCGTTTTCGATCAGTTCAGACATGCGCGCCCAGGTCATGTCCCAGGAAGTCTGCGAGAGAAACTTATCAACCACAGCCTGCCGCGCCGCCGCATCCTCTGTCATCACGGCCTCCGCCGCCCCGATGAAAGCTTCGGCGGTGTCGGCTATCCTGACCAGACTTTTTTCCCCGTACGGGCGGACGACATCACGGATGGAGGTCGAGATGACCGGCAGACCGGCGGCCAGATATTCGGGAGTCTTGGTCGGGCTGATGAAACGCGTCGCGTCGTTCAGTGCGAAGGGCATGAGCGCCACGTCCCAGCCCGCCAGATATTCCGGCAACTCGCTGTAAGCTTTGCCGCCGAGGTAGTGGATGTTGGCGCGGCGCGGCAAACTCGCCTGCTCGATCTTGACGACCGGCCCCACGATCACGAACTGCCAGTCGGGTCGTGCCGCCGAGATGCGGTCGAGCAGTTCGAGATCAATTCGCTCGTCAATGACTCCGAAGAAACCGAGCCGGGGGTGTGGAATACCGGCTTGGTCTGCCGGTTCGCTCATGGCGTTTCTCGCCTGCGCGAAATGCGCGGCGTCAATGCTCGAAGGGAAGGCGTGAATGTGGGGGTGTTTCGGGTGCTGCTTGCGCTTCGACTCGTAGAGGCTCTGCCCGCCAGTAAAGACGAGGTCGGCGCGACGGAACAACTCTCCTTCACAGAATCTCAACGCGGGCGGCGCGTCCTTAAAGCCGGAGAGTTCGTCCATGCAATCATAGATGACGGCGCGCGGGCGCAGGTGTTGGGTGAAAGCCATCGCCATCGGCGTGTAGTACCAGAGGAGGTAATCGTCGATCTTCTGTTCGACGAAGAAACGGTCGAGCAAATCCTGCAAGGCGGCATCTCTGGCCGGATCATCCTGTAGTCGTTCGGGCAGCCACGGAACCATCACGACAGTCCCGCACTCGCGTTCGCTGACGTGCATCCGCACCGGCCCGTTGTCATAAACCGGCTCCTCGATGAAGAAGACGCGACGCGCTTTCGCACACCGGCTCAACAAATGCTGCGGCCTTTGATAGACGAAATCCCAACGCAGATGCGAGAGGCACACGAGGTCGGGCGCGGACTCGAAGCCGCGCGCATCCGGCTCTGCGGCGAGAGCAAAACCGTCATCGGTTGAGCGTGAACGGGCGGGCAGGGAACGCGCACCCGCATGCCGTCCGTTGGAAGACGCCACCTTGAGGCCGTTCATGTCCGAAGTTGCTGCCGCGCCCCGGCGCAGTCCATCCTGGTTGTCGTATCGCATCCCACCGTCCATCTTCTTTGAATCTTTCATGTGTGCCTTTCCTCTCAAATACAACTTGCGTGCGTCGCGTGTGGAAAGCCGTGCACAATAATCGGGCGCGGGTAAGTCAACGCACTTCCGCGCCCGGCTCGTGCATATACACGCGAAACACAACTTAATGACATTGCCCGTCGCGGTCACACCAGAAGGTTAACGCTCGCAGCATTGCCACACTTAATCAGGGGTAGGAACCAAGATATACGAGGGCGGGAAGTCTGTCTGTACAATATCGAACAGCAGATGTGGCTCGGTAAATTTCGAGTCACTACAGTCTGAATGGCCGACTGATCTCTCTGTGCTCTTCCGCCGCTGGAGACTTGTCGAGGAGTTCGTCACCGGCTACCGGATATTCATGGCGGGCGATCTCGTCCAGATAGTCTAGAAATTGTTGAAAGAGAATTTCGCTCTCGCCATCCGAGAAGTTGTCGTTCGACTTCTTTGTCACGTAGCCGCCGAGGTTAAGTCGGAACCGGGGGTCGCGGAGCAGCATTTGCGCCAGAATATCCGAGACGACGAAACGGAAATGAGTGGGCGCGGGCGTGGCGTCGGCGTCGCTCTGCCGCTCGAACTCCCCCGATATGCTGAGAGCCTTCTGCGCGGCGGGTGAAAGCTCGGATGTGTCGCCTTCGTTCGTCGTCTCCAGACTGCTCTTGCTCGGATAGACAACTCTCAACGCGCTCTTGGACGGATCGTAATTCGGTGAAGCGTTGACGACGCCGAGTGTGGCCGGGAGAAAGAGCGGGTCGCCCGTGCGCGTGTTGAGTCGCTTGTAGATGTGTGGCCGGAAGAGTCGTCCGGCGTTACAGGCCGTGATGATCGAGAGGCGGATGCCCGTGCCTTCGAGTCTCTCTTGCAGCGCGCCGACCGAGAGATAGGAGCGGGCGTCTTTCGCGGCGTGCCCGGCCTGTAGCTTTAGCCCGTGCCCGTTCGTGCCGTGCGATTCGAGAATCAGCACCTCGACGGGGTTGTCCGGCTGCGATTGATTATGCGTCCGAATCTGCCCCAGCACGACGCGCCAGTCCGCGTCCTCGAAGTAGGTGAAGCCGAGCCGCTCGTAAAACTTCCGGTTCGTCGGCACGCTCAAATCAGGACTGAACACGATCCCTTTGCCGCGCCCTATCCCGGATAGACGCACGCGACTGACGCCCTCCGGCCAGACTTCAGATAAGATGGCCGCCGTCGTCTCCGCACGCGCCGCGTCTGCCAGTCTCCTCGCCGCACCTCGCGCACTCGCGGCGGGAAACGACCCGGAGTTGCGGCCTTGCGCCGCCGTGGGGAAATTCCCGCAGGGGAGCAGCCCGACGAGCAGGGAGAGCAGAAAAGTTCTCTCGATTCCTCTCACAACAAACCCGTGCTCCATTCTTTCGCCCCGTGATGAAAAAAGCCCCGCATCCCTTTCGTTAGTCGAGACGGCTCGCGGGCATGCGGTTCACAACCGAAGCGTATATTTGCAGGTACGCCTGCGTCTCGCGCGGGATGAGCGTGCGCCATGATTCCCCGCCGCGCGCGAGATAGCCTGCCAGCCGCGCCGGGTTCGAGTTGTACCCGGCGGCGAGCAGTTCCACCTGCGTCGCGGTGCGAGTGTTCAAAGCGTTGACGACGGCTTCCTCCGCGATGAGATCGTTCCAGGTATCGTGCATGTAGAGGAGCATGGCTTCGAGGGCGTTCGAGTGGTCGCGCATGCCGCTGGCGAAATCGGGATTGAGTCGCGCTTCCGGGTGGCGCTCCCTGACCATCCGGTAGGTCGAAGGGATCATCTGCACCATACCGCCCGCCCCGGCTGAACTCACCGAATAGCGGTAGGTGTCTCCCGCGTTGAGGGCGTAGAGAGAAGCGATCTCGGCAAACAACGCCGCTTGATCCTCAGTCCGGAAACGGTCGTGGTCGGCATGCTCGACGATGCAGAGACGTTCCGCCACGTCAATAATGTCCGGCGCGACGAGCACACCCGTTGCGGCAAGACGACCCGCCGCCTCGTCCAGCATACGTCGCACGTAGGCTCTGCCTTCGCGCGCCAACTCTGTTGATTCGAGCGCGGGATGTACCGAGGTGTAGTAAGCGCTGTGCGTTGTTCCGCCCTGCTTGATCGGGTAGCGGATTAGCAGAGGAACGTGCGCGCGCCCACCGGCGTCGGAAATTGTGACGGCGGTGTTAACGCCGTTAGCGCGCACGATTCTGACGTGGACAAGATGCCCGCGCGAACTTTTCACAGACGCTTCCGCCTCTCTCCGACGGAAGAACTCTTTAGGCAGCGTCAACAGGTTTAGCCCGTCTGTCGCTCCATCTTCAAACGCGACGTGGACGGCATCAGCCGGGGGCGCGGGCTGCACCGCAAGAAGTTTTTTGGCGACCCGGATTTGTGCATGAAGCCTGTCGAGTCTTTCCTGTTCGGGGCGACGTGCCGTAGAGATCGTTGAACTCACTTCGCGTGGTGCGAGCGTGAGGGAGGGTCGCGACTGTGGGGTGTGCGTGAGGAGCGGAAATAGCAAGGCTACGCCCGGCAGCACGGAAACGAATGCTTTTTTCATTACTTCCTAAACGTTCGACTGTAGAGATTGAGTTTGGGGGTAAGGCGCAAATACTACGGTGCGGCGTGGCGGATGTCTGTTCGCTTTCGCACGAAATCAGTTTTTTTTATCGTGCGCCCGGTTTGATTCAACTCTGTGCGATCAACGGCATT
>DASWNS010000285.1:0-4482 GCA_036399115.1 Pyrinomonadaceae bacterium
ATGTCGGTTGTGCCCGCGATGGCGGCGGCGGTGTCGTCCGTGAAGCGCACGACGAAGCCGCCTTTGTTCACCGTGACGCTCTCGCTGTTGTAGAGGAGGAAGGTATCGTCCGTGCAGCCGGTGCAGCCGTTCCACTTGCCGATGATCCCGGCGATGGTGTTGTTGAGGTCGCGCTTTTTCACCCACGCCATCACAGTGAGTTGCTGCGCGTTCTGCAAGTCGGTCAACTGCCCGATGTCGATCACGTCGTCCACGCCGTCGAACCCGAACGCCGACCCGGCAAATCCGCTCGCGGTCGTCGCGCCGTTCTGGAACGTGCCGTCGTTCGCGCCGAACTCGTCGGCGGCGTTGTCCTCTGCTCGATACCACGCGACGCCGTTCGGCAGCGGCGGCGCGCAGGAGAGAAGCGTCTGCCAGACGGGCGCAAAGTCGAAGCCCGCGTTGCTGGTGAGACGCGCGGGCGACGAGCCTTCGGTGTTCATCACGTAAATCTCGCTGTTGCCGTCGCGGGCGGACGTGAACACAATCTTCGCGCCGTCAGGACTGAAAGCCGGTTCTTCGTCGGACGCCGCGTTGTTAGTGAGCGCAACCGGATTTGTCCCGTCGGCATTCATGAGAGCGACCGCGTTGCCGTTGCCGCTGCTGCTGGCGGTCGTAAAGGTGATCTTGGTGCCGTCGGGGCTGAACGAGGGAGAGGTGCCTCCGTTGGTGGTGAGGCGCGTCTGGTTCGTCCCGTCGGCGTTCATCACATAAATTTCGCCGTCGCCACCGTCGCGGGTCGAGTTGAAGACGATCCTGCTGCCGTCGGGGCTAAAGGCCGGTTCATAGTCGCCCGCCTGATGGTTGGTGAGATTGACGAGTCCAGACCCGTCGGAGTTCATCACATGAATCTCCGGGTTGCCGCTGCGTTCGGACGTAAAAACGATCTTCCAAGCCTACCGCACACGCCGCCAGCGTCAAGACCAACCCCCAGACGAGCGGGCGGCGGAGACGCTTTGCGCGACCTGTTTTCGGTGAAAAGGATGCCGGGGGAAATTTCATATTGATCTTTCAAAGGAAGGTTTCTGCCAGTAGTTACCCGACGAGGCAGCGGCGGCAACTTAGGTCAGGAACGACGAAGGTGTCAAGAAAAACGCGCGTCCGAATTAAGTCCCAAGTCGCAAGCCAGCCGCGCTTGACCTGAGGCTTGAGACTTGAGACTTCGGACTTAACACTTAGGACTTAACACTTAGGACTTCATCCCTGCGCCGCGAGACTCGCGGGGCGTGGCGCGCCCTGCAATTGCACGGGCTGGCTCGGAGCGCAGCAGACTTTAATCAACCGCTCGCGGTCGCGCTGCATCTCTCGGTCTTCCGCAAGCCACGCGCGCACTTCGCCGAAGAGCCGCGCCGCGTGCTCGTCTGCGGGCGCGGCGATGCTGTAGTGCATCCACTTGCCTTCCCTGCGGGCCGCGACCACGCCCGCACGACGCAGGTATGCCAGGTGGCGCGAGATTTTCGGCTGGCTCTCACCCAAGACCTCTACGAAGAAACAGACGCACACTTCGTCCGAGCCGATCAAGTTCAACAGACGCAGCCGCGTGCGATCCGCCAAAGCTTTAAAGAGCCTCTCCATGTCAAACGCCTTGCTCGTCTTCCCCATGCCAATGCACCCCTCCGAAAAAAAAATTACAAATACGTCTTGACATATATGTCCACCGCGCGTATGCTGCGCACATATTCGCCGATGCGAATATAACATGACCAGAAAGTGGGAGGCAAAAAAATGGAGAAGCAGACAATGAGGACGGCGCAGGCGTTGAAGGCGCATCTCGCGCTGAACGTGCGCAGCGTCGAGCGGAGCGTGGAGTTTTACCGGAAGATGCTCGGACTCGAACCGGCGAAGCTGCGTTCCGGTTATGCCAAGTTCGACGTTGAGAACCCGCCGCTTAATTTAACCTTGAACGAAGTGGACTTCGCGGAGCGCGGCGCGCTCTCGCATCTCGGCATTCAACTGGCGACGACCGAAGACGTGCTCTCAATGCGTCGCAACTGGTTGGACGCAGGGCTTGAGACGCGCGACGAGATGCAGACCAACTGCTGCTACGCGCTACAGAACAAGACGTGGGTGCAAGACCCGGACGGCAACGAGTGGGAAGCCTTCGTCGTGCTCGAAGACAACCTGCCCGTCACGTCATCGTGCTGCGGCGTATCGGAAACCGGCACGACGGGCGAGGCAGCGACGAACGCGACCACCGCAGAGACGACGGCGGAAGCCTCCTCGTGCTGCGCGACGGCTGCGCCTTTGACGATCTCGCGTTGAACTTCGTGCAAGGAAAGGACGCACGGCGTTTGTCGAATCAAAAGGGCGGAAACGTTCAGCCGACGTTGGCGCGGCGCGTGGTGGCCGAAGCGATTGGCACGGCGTTGCTGCTCGCGGCAGTGGTCGGCTCAGGCATCATGGGCGAACGGCTCGCGGGCGGCAACGTCGCCCTCGCGCTGCTCGCCAACACCACCGCGATTGGAGCCGCACTCGTCGCGCTCATACTGACTTTCGGTGCCATCTCCGGCGCACACTTCAATCCGGCGGTCACGCTCGCCACGGCCTCGCAGGGCGGACTCCGCTGGCGACGTGACGTGCCCGCCTATCTCGCGGCGCAAACGGCGGGAGCGTTCGCGGGCGTGGCGGCGGCGCACTTGATGTTTGGGGAGCCTCTGTTCGCGGCGTCGCGCCATGCGCGCGAGGGCGGCGCGCAGATGTTCAGCGAGGCGTTGGCGACCTTTGGCCTGTTGTCCGTCATCTGGGGCTGTGCGCGCCTGCGCTCGTCGGCGGTGCTCATGCCGTTCGCCGTCGCCGCTTATATCATGTCGGCGGCATGGTTCACGTCTTCCACCTCGTTTGCGAATCCGGCGGTCACGCTCGCGCGTGCGGCGACCGACACGTTCACAGGGATTCGCCCACAGGGCGCGCCCGCCTTCATCGCGGCGCAACTCGCAGGCGCGGCGGCGGCCACCGCGCTCTTTCGCTGGCTCGCGCCGGGGCTTCCGGCGGACGCCGCCGATGTCGTCTTGCCGCACGATGAATCGGAGACGAGACACGGATGAGCGAAGACGAACAGGTGAAGGAGATATTGAATGGAGACGAAACGTGAGCGCGTCCTGATTTTGTGTACGGGCAACTCTGCGCGCAGCCAGTTGGCGGAAGGGTTGCTGCGCCACGACGCCGGGGACAGCTTCGAAGTGTTCAGCGCGGGCGTGAGTCCGAGCCGGGTCAGGCCGGAAGCGATTGAGGCCATGCGCGAGATCGGCGTCGATATTTCAGGGCAACGCTCGAAGGCGGTCGAAGAGTTTGCGGGGCAGCGGTTCGATTACGTCGTCACGGTCTGCGACAACGCGCGCGAGCAGTGCCCGGTCTTTCCTTCGGAGACGCGGCGCATCCATTGGAGTTTCGACGATCCGGCGGCAGCGTCGGGCGGAGAGGCGGAGCGGCTCGCCGTCTTTCGTCGCGTGCGCGATGAGATACGCGAGCGGCTCCGCGAGTTCGTAGCGAGTTCGTAGCGAGCGCATAGCCGGTTCGCAGCAAGTTCGCCTTGACGCGCGGCTGACGGCGATAATATCTTACGCCTTGAAGGCTGAATTAAAGGGTCGGATGTCGCCTCGTCGAAACTCTCCCGCACGCGCGCACGTCGCTTCCGGTCGCCACCCGCGACGATGCTTACACAGTTGTCAATTGTTCGCTTCAAACGTTTTGATCAAACTTCCAGAGCCGCAGCAGCAAGGATCACGACTCACTCTGCCGACCCGGCGCATCGCACTTTTCATTCTCTGTCTCGTCGTGTCGGCCTTGAGCGGCACGGGCGCGCAGGAGCGCAGGAAGAGCGACGCGCCGAATCTGTTTCCCGTCAAGCAAGACGGCAAGTGGGGCTACATTGATCGGACGGGCAAGATGGTGGTCGCGCCGCAGTACGACGTGGCGTGGGAGTTCAGGGAAGGGCTGGCCTACGTGAAAGCGGGCGCGCAGCGCGGCTTGATCGACAGGAACGGCAAACTCGTCGTCAACCTGCAACAGGTTGATCTCGCTGGACTCTTCTCCGAAGGACTCGCGCCCGTGCAGACGGCGAGCCAGCCGCCGCGTTTCGGCTTCATAGATCGGACGGGCAAGCTCGTCATCAACCCGCAGTACGACGCGGCGCGCGGTTTTGAAGAAGGACTCGCGCTCGTCATGGTCGAACGCAAGTACGGCTTCATAGACAAGCGCGGGCGGATGGTCGTCAAACCGCAGTTCGACAAGGCCGCGAGTTTTTCCGAAGGGCTGGCGGCGGTCGTCGTCGATAACAAGCACGGCTACATTGATCGCACCGGAAAGCTCGTCATCGCGCCGCAGTACAATAACGCTTACAACTTTGCCGAAGGGCTGGCGGCGGTCGCCATCGGAGGCCGCTACGCGTGCATCAACCGGAAGGGCGAGGTGCTGATCGAGCCGCAGGCCGGATACGTCGGCGCG
>DASWNS010000286.1:0-17238 GCA_036399115.1 Pyrinomonadaceae bacterium
CGGGCGCGCGTGATCTCGGACGCAGGAGAAGACGCGTGCTTCTTCTCCTGTGCGCCTCTCGTTTTCACTTTCGCATCTTTTCGCGTCTCTTCCTGCACAGCCGGAGTTGTTGCCGGAGGGGCAACTTTGGCTTGAGGCTTCGCGGCGTCCTGCGCGAAGAGGGCGGCGGCAGACGCGGGAGTCGCGGCGCACGTCGCACTGACGCCGAAGCAGAGCGATGCTGAGAGCACGAGGCGGCGCGCGAAGCGTGCGGAGCGCGTGCGTGTGAAATTCGAGTTCGACAATTGTTCCGGCATCTCTATTTCTCCGTCGGATGTGAGCGAAAGTTTCGGGTTCGGGATGTGCGCTACAAGCGCGCCGTGCGGCCTTCTTGGAAGCGGCAGCGATTCAATGCTCTCGACGCGTCGCGGAATTTACGTTGACGCGGCGTGGACGCTCTTTCGGTTGTCCCTTCGGTTGTTCGTTGCCGGGGAGTTTCAACTGCGGCGGCGGTGTAGCCTGCGCGTCGTCTGCGTATCGAACAATCGTGCCCCCGAAGCCGACCGCCCATGCGCGCGCGCGGCTCGCAATCGAGAGGCGTTCGAGCGGGTGGCGCGTGCCGCTCGGTTCGATTTGCCAGTGCGCGCCGCCGTCCGTCGTGTGAATGATCGTGCCCTCTGCGCCGACCGCCCAACCCGTCCGTGCGTCCAGAAATTTCACGTCCGAGAGCTCGACGCGCACGTTCGATTCCTGTGGGAACCATGCGCGCCCGCCGTTCGTGGTCACGAGCATGAGGCCGCGTTCGCCGACCGCCCAGCCGCGCCGCTCATCTACGAAAGCGACCGCGTTGAAGCGCGTCGCGGTGC
The DNA here is from genome assembly GCA_036399115.1 of Pyrinomonadaceae bacterium. GTDB lineage: Bacteria > Acidobacteriota > Blastocatellia > Pyrinomonadales > Pyrinomonadaceae > JAIVJZ01. The sequence goes on from DASWNS010000286.1 coordinate 846, forward strand.
TGATGGGCGAACTGCCCGCGCGCCACCCTTCACCGTCGGGGTTGTACAGGATGGTGTTGCCCGCGCCGACGAGCCAGCCCTGACCCTCGTTGAGAAACGCGCCGCCGAGCAGCAGGTGTTTCGTCGGCACAAGCTGCCGCGCCCACGTCGCGCCGCCGTCCGTCGTGTTGTAGAGCGCGCCCATCTCGCCGAAAGCCCAGCCGCGCATCTCTTCAACAAACGCGACGCGCGTTAAGAGCACGTCAACGTCCGCGCCCGTCACTTCGACGCGCGCCCAACTCTCGCCGCCGTCCGAAGTCTTCATCAAGTATGAACGCGGTTCTGCTTTCGTCTTGAGCAGGTAGATGCTGCGGTCGCAGACGAGCCAGCCCGTCTCTTCGTTTGTGAAATAAACGTCGCGCAGGGTGTCTTCCGTCGGGCGACGGCGCACCTCCCAACTCGCGCCCCCGTCCGTCGTCCTGAGCAGCGCGCCTTTACTGCCGACCGCCCAGCCCGTCCGTTCGTCAACAAAATAGACCGCACGCAACCAGGCCAGCGTCCCAGACGTTTGCGACTCCCACGCGCCCGCCGCCGACGCGATTGCAGGCGCGACGAGCAGCGAGAGCAAGACAACGAAACGATGAAGGATAAACGATGAGCGATGGACGGAAGAGGTGGGATGCGGGACATAGAACGTCGAACGCGCAGCACGCAACGTCGAGCGAAGCGCAACTCTCTTCGTCCGGGCGTTCCGCGTTCCGCGTTCATCGTTCATCGTTTCTTAAAAGCCGCCGGTGAAGATGCGGAAGAAACTGACGACGGGCAGCAGTTTCATCACGCGGTCGAAGGTCTTCAGTTTGTTGCCGGGCACGATCACTTGATCGCCGGGGTTGAGAAAGTAGTTGTCGGGCATGCGTCCCTTCTCAATCGCGGCGACATCGATGATCGTCGGTTGCAGGAAGCCGTTGGCCTGCCTTCGCATGACCATCACTTTTTTCTTGTTGCCCGTGTCGAGCACGCCGCCCGACAGAGCCAGAGCCTCCGTCACCGAGAGGCGGCGCGACATCGGGCGGATGCCCGGCTGCGCCACGTCGCCCACCACCCAGAAGACCGCCGACTGCGCCTTGTCGAGCGAGACGGTCACCTTCGGATCGATGACATACTCGTCGAGCCGCTTCGTGATCTCTTCGGCGACTTGCTTCGTCGTCTTGCCGCCTACGAAGACGCCTTCGGGGATGAGCGGGTGCGAGATGACGGCGTCGGGCGGCACGATGATGCCTGCTTTCGAGTAGCGTTCGAGATTGAAGACCGTGATCGAGATCACGTCTTCGGGACCGAGCCGGTAGGTCGCCATGAAGTTGTTGTAGTAAGGCACGACGGCGGCTTCCTCTTCGGAGAGCGACTCGCGGCGGTTCGCCAGCATCTCCGCAGACATGTCTTCGCGCGGCGGCGCGCTCAGGTCGTCAGGCTCCAGACGCTCGCCCGCCTTGCCCTTCGACGTGCCGGAAGCGTTGGTCGCGGTGCGCGGGCGCGTCTTCTGCTCAGACTTTTTCTTATCTTCCTGCATCGTGTCGTCTTCGCCGAAGACGCGGAAGTATTGAACTGTCTGCGAGAGAGAAGGCTTGCGCGCGGCGGGCGCGGACGGCCTTGCTCCTTCCTGCGCTTCCTGCGCTGCGAGCGCGCCGGAACCGCCTGTGAGCAGGAAGAACGTGAAGGCTGCCGTTGCCAACTTCATCGTGTGAACTTTCATTTCATGTACCTCAAACTAACTTCCAATATCGCACGTGCGCTTGGGTTCAGCGTGCGCCGCGACCGAAAAGGATGGTCTTGACCGTCTCGAATAAGATCACCGCGTCGAGCACTAGGCTCTGGTTCTTGATGTAGTAGAGATCGTATTGGAGCTTCTGCCGCGCGTCTTCGATGGACGAGCCGTACGGATACTTGATCTGCGCCCAGCCCGTCAGCCCCGGCGGGATCAAATGGCGTTGTTCGTAGAACGGAATCTCCTCCGCGAGTTGCGCGACGAAATGCGGGCGTTCGGGGCGGGGGCCGACGAAGTTCATCTCGCCTTTGAGGATGTTCCAGAACTGCGGAATCTCGTCCACGCGAATCTTGCGAATCACGCGCCCCACGCGCGTCGTGCGGTCGTCGCCCGTCTGCGCCCACACAGGCCCGTTGCGCTCCGCGTCCACGCGCATCGAGCGAAACTTCATGATCGTGAACGGGCGTCCGTTCTGGCCGACGCGTTCCTGCCTGTAGAGTGCCGGACCCGGCGATTCGAGCTTGATCAGCACTGCGGTCAGGAGCGCGATGGGCAGCGACACGATGGCACCGACGAAGGCGACGCCGCGATGCAGGAACGCACGCGCCACGCCGCTCAGGCGCGCCTGCCTGCCGCGCCCCGAAAAGATCAGCCAAGAGGGGCGCATCATGTTGAGATGCACGCGTCCCGTCGTGCGTTCGTAAAACGATGCGCCCTCTTCGATGGCGACGTGGCCGCCGAGCGAGAGGTCGAGCAGTTGGCGGGTGGGAAATTGCCCGCGCCGCTCGCCCTGCGCGACGATGATGCGGTCTATGTTTTCGCGCTTGACGATCTGCGCCATGTCGGTCGTGACGCCGATGACGCGCGGGTTGATGATGCTCTTACCGACGAGCGCGGGGTCGTTGTCAACGAAACCGACGATGCGATAACCGGCGTCGCGTCGTTCCAGAACCTCGCGCGCGATCTCGATTGCCGCCGTGCCCGAACCGACGATCAAAATGCGTTCGCCGACCATCGGATGGCCGAGCAGCCAGTGGATCGAGATGCGCCACGCGACCATCAAGGCGAGCGCGAGCGGGAGCGCGATGAGCGAGATGCCGCGACCGAGCATGAGTTGCGGCAACAGGTAAAAGACTATCGCCAGCGCGATCCAGGCGAGGCCGAGAGCCTGTATGAGCCTGAGGACGAGTTCGCGCCGGTCGTGCATGACGACGAAATCGTAGAGGTCGTAGAGATAGAACGCGCCGAGGCAGAAGGCCGTGGCGAGTGCGGCCTTGTAAAAACCGTTGCGCCCGACGAGTTCGTAATAAGCGTCGTGCGAGCCGAGGCGAATGTGCGCAGCCGCCACCATCCCGCCGAACATCAACAGGGATTCGGCCAGAATCAGCAGCGGCGTGCGCGCATTGAACCGACGCGTCGGACTCAAGAGATCTCCTTCGGAAGCGACGAGTGGCGAGTGACGAGTGAACCGTGAATAGAGAATAGAGAAAAACTGTCTTCTTCTATGATAGAGAAAAACGGTCTTCTTCTATTTACGTTTGACGATTTACGATTCACGTTTTTTCTCTCGTCCCTTGTCACTTGTCACTCATCACTGCTCTTTTGTCACTGTTTCTTTGCGGTAGTAGCGGCGTTGGTAGTAGCTGCTGCTGTCGTCTTTGTTGTCGTCCGCGCCGTTGAGGATGATCCCGAGGAGGCGTTCGCGCGGGAGCGGTTCGAGCACGCGGTCGAGCGCGGCGTAGCGTGTCTTGCCGGAACGCACGACCATCAGCGCGCCGTCGGCGCGACCGATGAGCACGGTGGCATCCGTGAAGATGCCGAGCGGCGGCGCGTCGATGATGATGTAGTCGAACATGCGGCGCAGTTCGCCGAGGAGCGTGCTGAACTTCGGACCCGACAGAATCTCCGCGACGTTATCGCGCACCGTGCCGCCCGGCAACAGATGCAGTCCGGCGGGTTCGAGGCGGATGATGGTATCGGCCAGAGTCGCCTCGCCCGCGAGCACTTCGGAGAGTCCGGCGGGCGCGTCGATGCCGAGGTAATCGGCGGCGCACGGGTTGCGGAGGTCGCCGTCGATCAGGAGCGCGCGCACGCCGTCGGTCTGCGCGAGCAGCCACGCGAGATTGAGGGCGGTGACGGTCTTGCCTTCCATCACGCCCGCGCTAGAGACGACGATGGCCTGCACACGCCGACGCTCACCCGCATGAAGGATGCGCGTGCGCAGGGCGCGATACTGTTCGGCGTGCGGCGAGCGCGGGTCGGTGATGGCGATGAGGTGTGGTTCGACGCGCGCGTGAGAAATCTCCTGCGAAGGAAACTCCAGCGCGCGCGCCGAACTGACAGCGTCCGCCGTTGCCCCAGCAACACGCGAAGCCTGCCCGCCGGGGAGTGCCGACCCGGCTGTGGCTGCATCGATGTGCTCAGCGGACGCTGAAACGTGCGCCCTGTTTTCAGGCGCGTTGAAGAGCGCGGACGTGCGCCGCAGGACGACCTCCGGCACCGCAGCGGAAGGGGCGTGGTTGCCGCCGTGATGGTCGCCGTTCGAGTTGCCGTTTGCCGGCGCGGACGCTTCGGTTAAGAGCGTTACCTCTTCGTCTTCGACAACCGCAGCCGCAGTCGAAGCGCGGCGTGCTGTCGTCTCGTCCTTGCTCTTCTGATCTGCGCTGCCGTTCTCGGCGGCGCGCTTCAATGCTTCATAAACTCTGCCCATCACCTATCTCCCATCACATCCCAACGACGGAAGGCCGCGCCGATGTCGTTCACATCGGGCGAAGGCCGCGCCGCCGTCGAAGCTCTCTCTTCCAACTCTTCATCCTCTGCGCGCGTGTGCGCCGAAGAATTTGTGTCTGACGTTGCAATCACTTCGTCAACCGCACTCGCCTGCGCGCTGCCCGCAGACCACAACTCGGCGCGTCCCTGCGCGTTGAAAATGCGCGCGGGCAGATCACGCTCCTCGTCCGGCAGGCGACTACTGCCGCCGCCCCGGCGCGAATCGGGCAGCATGTCGAACGTATCGGCCACCTCTTCGATCACGGCGCGCGGGATCGTGTGCTGCCCGGCGGCATAGCCCGTCAGCAGAGCGTTGTCGCAGAGGTTATTGATCTGGCGCGGGATGCCTGCGGCGCAGCGAAAGATGTAATCTATCGCGCCGGGCGAGAAGATGTCCGTGCGCGCCGCGCCCGCCACGAGCAGGCGCGCTTTGACGTAACGCTCCGTCTCCTCGATGTTCGGCAGAGGCTTGATCTCGCAGCGCAGTGCGACGCGCTGTTTCAACTGGCGGAGGTCTGGGTTGTTCAAGACCTCGCGCAGTTCCGGTTGCCCGGTCAAAACGATCTGCAACTGCTTGGCGGAGTCGGATTCAAAATTCGAGAGCAGCCTGATCTCTTCGAGCACGGCGGTTGAGAGGCCGTGCGCTTCGTCTATGATGAGCACGGTGCGCAGGCCGCGCGCGTGGCGGGCTTCTAAAGTTTGGCCGAGGGCGAAGAGGAGTTCCGACTTGTTCTCCCATTCCTGCACGTCGAAGAGGCGCGCGACGTGTTGATAAAATTCGGGGACGGTGAGACGCGGGTTGAAGATGTAGCCGACGAGCACGGTGCGGTCGAGCCGCTGCATCATCCAGCGCAGGATCGTGGTCTTGCCCGTGCCGACTTCGCCCGTCACGACGATCAAACCCTTGCCGCTCTCGATGCCGTAATGCAGATTCGCCATCGCCTCCGTGTGCGAAGGCGTGAAATAGATGAAGCGCGGGTCGGGCGTCAGCGCGAACGGCAACTCTTTTAGTCCGTAGAACTCTTTGTACAACTCTCAACCTCTTTTCAAAGTGATGAGTGATGGGTGATGAGTGATGAGTGAAAGACAGCTCTTTGGTTTCGACTCATTACTCATCACTCATCACTGTCACGAGACGAACAGAGTGAAGACGTTCGTGAAGCGCAGCAAGAGCGCGAGCGCGGGGATGCTCAAGACGGTGAGCGTAAGGCTGGCAAAGGCCGTCGCCATGCGTCGCAGGCGTGCGCGCCGCTGCTCCTTCGGCGTCAGGAGTTCGGGCACGGAGATGAGCACGGGCAAGCCCGTGTAATGGCGTGCGTCTTCGACGGTCTGAATCGTCAGCAGGCGCGGCACTTCAAAGGCGGCGGCGAAGGCGAGGCCGAAGCCGAGGCCGAGCGCGAGGCCGAGCGCGATGAGCATAGGACGCTGCGGCGCGATGGGACGCACGGGCAAACTCGCAGGGTCGATCACCTGAATCGTTTCGCCCTGCGCCGAGTTGGTCGCGGCGACGTTCAGGTCGGACTTCCCTTTCTTCAACAGCAACTCGTCATAGGCCGCTTTCTTCGTCTGGTACTCGCGGTCTAGAGAGCCGAGCGCGACTTCGGCCTGCGGCACGCGGCTCAACTGGCTCTGCACAGAGGCGATCTGCGCGCCGGTTTGCGCGAGCAACTTCTCCTGCCGCGCAACCTCGCCCTCGATGGCTTGCAGGTTGGCCTTGATCGTGTAGCTGCGCGGATCGACGCGCCGCTCCACGCGCTTCGTCTTCTCCGCGATGCGGTTCTTCCAATCGTCCGTCAACTCCTGCTTGCTGCGCTTAACGGCGTCGAGTTCCTGACGCTTGGCGACCACGTCCGGGTTCTTCGGCTTCAAGACCGTGAGCAGGTTTTGCAACTCGGAATCGAGTTGCGATTCGCGCCGCGAGAGTTCAGCCCAGGCGGGCGTCGTCTTCGGGTCGGTCAAAGTCTCGACCACGTCTTCCTTCTCGATCTGGTATTGCTTCTCGATGTCGCCGAGCGTCGTGTTGAGCAGCGTCTTTTGATCGCGGAGGCGTCCGATCTCGTTGATGAAAGCCTTCTGCTGTTCGTAGAGGCCGCTCAGATTCGTGACGAGCGAAGTGGCCTGCGTCGGGAGGTTGTTGATGTTCGATTGCAGGGTTTCGAGGCGGCGTTTGTCAACGGCGTCAACCTCGGCCTTCGCCACGTCGAGTTGCTCCTGTAGGAACTTCGCGGTTTCCACCGCGCCCTGCGATTGCTGTTTGATCTGCGCGTTGACGTACTTGCTCGCGAGATCGCCCGTCACCTTCTGCGTGATGTAGGGGTCGGCTCCTTTGAAGGTGAGAATGAAACCGTTGGTGATGTCGTTGCGGCTCTTGTTGACTTCGATCCGCGTGTCCTTCTTCGCCATGCGTTCGACGAGCATTTCCATCGGCTCACCGCGCAGGCGTTCGGCGGCGTAGAGGTTGTAAGTGGTGATCAGCGGTTCGAGCGACGAACGGCTGAAGACCTCCTGCCCGATGTTGTTGATGCGGATCGTGAGATCGTCGTCGGAGAGTTGCGGCACGATGCCCTGCATGATGTTCGAGGGGCGCACTGTCAGCAGCGTGCTCGATTGATAGACGTTCGGCAGACGCCACACGACGATGGCGACCGCCGCCGAGATGACGATGGCCGGAAGGATGATCAGCCACTTGCGTTTCCACAAAATCTGCCCGTACTCGCCCGGCTTTCTTTGTCGAAATTCAACACTCATAATTTAGACCTCACTCCAAAAACTCGACCTCTCGCGTTCGCGCCCGAAATCACAGAGCGGCGAGCGCCTTGCGCGCTTCCTGTTCATTCTCCGGCGAGAGTTTGGTGCCGTTGTTCAGGTTCAGGGCTTGCTGCAATTGCTGGCGCGCTTCGGGCTTGCGTCCGAGGGCGGCGAGCGCAACGCCGAGATGATAGCGATAGAGCGCGCTGTCTGTGCCCTGTCCCTTGGCGGCGCGCGCCTGCGTCTGCCGCACGGCCTTTTGCAACTGCTCGACGGCGGCGCCGTGCAAGCCTTTCTTGTAGTAGACCCAGCCGAGCGTGTCTGCGAAGCCGGGTTCTTCCGGGAACTTCTGCACGACGCCCTGCGCGAGGCGGACGGCTTCGTCGAGGTTGCCCGTGCCATGCTCGGCGTAGTTCCAGGCGAGGTTGTTGGCGGCGAAAGCCGATTCCGCGCTGACGTTCAGAGCGCGCCTGTAGGCTTCGGTCGAGGCGCTGTAATTTTTGCGCCCGTCTTCGACCATGCCGATGAGCATGTAGGGCGTCGGGTCGTCAGGCCGCTTCTCGCTCATGCGGCGAAACTCCGTGATGGCATCGTCCGGACGGTTCGTTTTGACGTAGAGCGAGCCGAGCGAGTTGAGCGCGGGAACGAAGGTCGGATCGTATTTGAGCGCGAGACGCAACTGCTCTTCGGCCTGCTGCGCGTACTGCTTCACCTGCTCCGCGTTGCCCTGCCCCTCGGCTATTCCGCCGAGACGCCCGTAGATGCCCGCTTTCAGAAAATAGAGCGACGCGCTATCCGGCCTCGCCGTGATGGCTTGGTCTACGCGCGCCTGCGCCTGATCGAATTTCCCCTGCGCCATGTAGAGACTGATGATGCCGTTGAGCGCGTCGAAACTGGCCGCGTCGAGCGAGAGCGCGCGTTCGTAGTGCTGCATGGCCTCGTCGGTCTTGCGTTCGGCGAGCGCGACGGCGGCGAGATTGTTATGCGAAGAGGGCGCGTTCGGCGAGAGGTCGCGCGCGGCGATAAAATCGGCGCGGGCGGCAGACGTGTTCGAAGGCTGCGACTGCAAGAAAGAGGTGGCGCGCGCGGTCAGCGTTTTGGCGCGCAGTTCGTTTAAGAGTTGCGGCGAGTTGCGCGCGTCGGGCGCGGCTTTGTCCAGACGCGCGAGCAGTTCGTTGGCGAGGCGTCCGGCGTTCGCAGCATCTCCGGCGGCGAGGTTGATCTGCACCTGCATCAACTTGCCCGGAAGATAATCGGGATAAAACTTTTCGAGGTCGCCCGCGAAGATGCGCGACTGTTCCATCTGCCCGGCGCGGAAACAGGCTTCGGCCATGAAGTAGAGTCCGGCTTGGTCGCGCGGCTCGATCTTCAAGACCTGCTTGAGGTCTTCGATGGCGTCTTTCGGACGGTCTTGATTGAGACGCAGGCGTGCGCGCAGGATCAGAGCTTCGCGGTCGCTGGCATTGCGCTTGATGGCCTCTTCGACCTGCGCCGCCGCGCCCTGCTGGTCGCCGCGTTGCAGCATCAACTCGGCGAGCCGGTGACGACCGCGCGCATAATCTGCCGACTTCGCCACGATGTCCTGATAGATGCCAGCGGCTTCGTCGTAACGACCGACGGAGGCGTAGAAATCCGCGAGCACGGCGCGTCCTTCGGGTCGGTCGCGGTCGAGCTCGGCGAGAGCTTTGAACGACTCTTCGGCGCGGTCGAGTTGTTTGTTGATGAGATAGAAACTGGCGAGCGTGCGACGCGCATCGCGGTTCGTCGGTTCAACTTCGACGGCGCGCTTGAACTCGACTTCGGCCATGTCCTGCCGGTTCTGCGAAACGAAGAACTTGGCGTATTCGAGATGCGCGAGCGCGGAGCGGTCGTTGATGGAGAGCGCGCGTTTATAAACTTCTTCGGCCTTCGCCGGGTCGTTCATCTGACGATGGAAGAGCGCGAGGCTCAAGAGCGACTCCACGCGTTGCGGGTTGAGTTCGACGGCGCGATTGAGCGCGGCGAGCGCCTCCTCGCGCTTGCCGGAGGCGAAGAGCACGGTGCCCCGCAGGATGTGGCCTTCGATGTAATTCGGGTCTTTGTCTAAGACCTCTTTGGCGATCCGCTCGGCTTCGGCGCGGAGTTTGTCGTCCTTCGTCTGCTGGAAAGCGAGGATGTAATAGTTGCCGAGACGCACGCGCGCTTCCAGATTGTTCGGGTCGAGTTCGACGGCGCGGCGCAACTCTTCGAAGGCCTGCGTGAACTGCTCCATGCCTTCGTAGGCGCGTGCGAGTCCCCAGTGCGCCTGTGCGAGGCGGTCGTCAATCTGCACGGCGTTGCGAAATTCGAGCGAGGCTTCCTGAAACTTCTTCTCGGTCAGGTAGGCTTCGCCGCGCTGGACGTGTTCGGCTTTGGCTTTTTCGGGGTTGGAGCAGGCAAGGGTCGCAAACGCGAAGGCGGCGACGACGAAGGCGAGCAGAACAGACGACAGACTCCGGCCATTGCCGGAGCGCGGGCACTCTTTGTAATTCATCTCGGTCTTTTAGACTCCTTCGCGGCTCTCGCTAAGCTCTGTAACCGGGGCAACGGTCGTTTGAGCAGCAGCCGCGTCTCTGTTGTTAAGTGAAGCCGTCTTTGGTTAACGGTTCTTTTAAGCCGTCTGCGAGTGGGGCACACCCCGAACGGCGTAAAACTTCACACTAATAAAACTGGCAATCGTTTTTTTCTTCCTGAAATCCGGCGGCTTAAATCTTCCCCAAGAGCCGCCGCGCATTTATGTTACCACTTCCCACACGTTCAGCGATCAACTTTGTTGCTACTTTAATTCGGGACGAAACCCGGGAGCAGCGGCGCGGCCTGCGACGCCAGATCGGTAGCCAGCGCGAGCGCGTCCGCTTCCGACTTGTGAACGGGCACAATCACGCGCACCATCGCGCCGTCCGAACGCCTGCGCTTGACGCTATCAACCACCGTGTAAATCTTCCCCCAGTATTCGCTCGCCACGGCACGCCCGCGCCCCTGATACCAGTAGATGAGCAACTGGCGCGTGTCGCCGTTCTGGATGATGTAGCGGTTGGCCTCGAAGGGCTGGCCGCCATCTGCGGGCGTGATCTGGATAGCAGCCGGATCGTTCAGCGTCCAGCCCGCGCCGGGCAGGCAGTTGAGCGGGCTGTGATAGGTCGCGCCGTTGCGCTGCGTCTCGTAATAGCCGACGTAGAAATTGGCGTAGCGTCCGTCGGGCAGACCGAAATCACGCGACAGATAATCGTCGGCGCGCAGCACGCTTTCGGTCTGCGCGTCGAAGCGCACGTCCACGCCGCGCTGCTGCCATTGTCCGAGAGCCGTCGGAAACTCTTTCAACTCACGGCGCACCACGCTCGCCTCGCCGATGTGCTCCCACAAATTAACGACCGTCCCGCCGATAAGCAGAAAAGCGAGCAACGCCCAGAAATGCCACTTCTTCGATTTCATATCTTCACTCTTAGCAGAACGCGGCAGGAAACCGCCCCTCTAGTGTCCCACTTTGATGTGCTGTTCAAACAGCCCGATCAACTTATTCAAACGCTCGTCCGTACGCGCGTCGGCGGCACGCAGCGAGGCGTTAATCTGGTCTTGCGCTTCGAGCGCGCGTGTCACGGTCTGAATGAAAACGCTCTGCGTCTCCGCATAGGCCGCCGCCTGTCGCTGCGTCTCCGCCGCCTGCTGCTGCGTCTCCGCTATCTGTCGTGCCGTCTCCGCAATTTGCGCTTCGGCCTTTGCCTGACTCTGCAACAGGAATTCAATGGCGCGTTCCATTTCTTCGCCGGTCATGGATTGCTCCCTTCCTCATCGTGCAGGCTAACAGCTTCTTTCACGATCCATCCGCGCCGCGTTCGCGCAAAGAGATCGTCGCCGGAGTCGGCGCAGACGCAACGACGGGTGTTTCGGTTGACTCGTCATTTACCGTCGCGTCGGTCGCCTCGGCAGTTTTTCGTGGAGGCTTATTTTGGGGAGGCTTCCGGCGCGCGCCGAATTTATCGAGCACCCAGCCAAGCGCGAAGAGCAGGAGGAAAGCCGCGATATAGACAACCCAGCCGGAGAACTCGTGGAAGAAACCGTCGGCCACTTCCGTCCCGTAGTAACGCGCGAGGATGCCTGTGCCGCTCACGCGCCCGGCGTTGGTGATGATCGCGATGGGCACTGCGGAGAGCACGAGGATGGCCGAACGCCACGTCCCGTAACGCTTCAAAGCCGCGACGATGCCGCCGCCCTGTTTGTCCGGGTCGCGCGGGTGGGTGAAGTAAGCGAAGACGACCGCGAGCGTCAACAGCGTCATCAACGAACGAATGCCGCTACAGGCTTCGACCACTTCCAGTTTCTTCGTGACGCTCGAATTCAAAGGCATCAACTCGATGACGTTCCCCTGCCGCAAAACCGGAATGTCGAACGCGCGCATCGCCCACACGGCGCAGCGCGACGCGAACAACTGCAAGGGAAACGCGATCTGGTTGAAGATGATGGCGGGGATCGGGATCGCGAGTGCGAGCAACAGAAGCGGCACGAGCGCGAGGCGCAGGATGTGCCAGCCCCAGAAATAGATCGTGATCCCGGCGAGCATCACGACGAGCGAAGTGCGCTGCATGAAAAGTTCCGCGCCCGCCGTGCCTGCCCAGAGCATCAGCACCGCGAGGACGACCAGCGCGCCGCCCCATAAAAGACCCGGACGCCCGGCGGCATGCGCCAGACGCTCGCGCTCGCTCCACAGGATGTAGCCGATGATGAACGGAACCAGCAGACCGTGCGAGTAGTTTTCGTCCACCCACCATTGCCCACCGAGCTTGACGAGCACTGTCGCATAGACGAAGAGCACAGCGACGGCGACTATTACCGGCTTCCAGAGTTGGGGGCGTGTTAAAGCTGTCATTCTTTGCTTTTAAACTTCAGGAAAACTTTATGCACGGAAGAGGCAGGCCAGCGCACGAGCACTGAGAACAACCACTCGCGCTGTTTAAGAGAGTAACAAAAGGGGAGCACGGGGGGCAACAGCAAAAGGCGCGAGGGAAAAGGGCGAGGGGTCGAGGGGAAAGGTAAAAAGCAGGAAACTCTCTCTTCTTTTCTTCCCTTTCCCCTTGCCTCCTCGCCCTTTTCCCGCCCTATCTGATGTTGATCGCGGCGGTGTTGCTGCGTTGGCCGTTGATGATGATCGTGAGATCGACCGAGCCTGCGCCCCGCAGTTCGGGATGCAGTAGGACGTTGACTTGATCGAGGCCGGGCAGGCGACCTTCGACCGCGCCCGCGAATTCGACGGGCAGATGGTAGAGCCGCCCGTCAGCGGTGCGCGCTTCGACCGTCAGCGATTCGCCGACGTTCGCAATCGTGCCGCCGTTCGCCGTCCTCACGTCGTTGCTGGCGTAGAGGTTGGCCGCGCCCGCGCTGATGCCGGTCGCATAGAGCATGACGCGTGTGCGTTTGTCTGCGCCGAACGCGTGCGGCGAAAGCACTTCGAAGGAAGAGGCCGCCGGTTCGCTGCCGTTCATGACGAGCGCGGAGCCTGCGCCGCTCGCGTCGGCGGTGAAGAGCGCGGGCGCGACGGCTTTGATGACCGTCGTGCCGCGCGAGACGTAGCCGTCCTGCGAGGTCACGATCACTTCCACTTCGCCTTCCTGCGAGAATCCCTGCGGCACTACGAAGGCGATGCGCGCAGGCGAGACGTAGAGGAGCGGCGCGGCGTGTCCGCCCACAGAGACGCTCGCGCCCTCCAGTTCTAAGGGGAGAGTCTTGTTGCCGCTCGTGTCTGCGACGACGCCCGCACGAGCCAGCGGACTCTGCGCCGCGTCACCCGTGATCGTGCCCAGACTGCGCGGCGAGAGCAGGGGCGACATGCTCGCGCTCGAAAAGGTGTTGGCCGCGCCGATGAACGGAAGATTGGTGGCCGCTGCGGGAGCGTGCGCGTTCTCTGCGGCGGTAGTGCTGCTTGCGGGCGGGAGCATCGCGTTGTACGCCTGCGCGAGACGCGCCGCAGTGATCTGCAAGCGGTTCTGCACGCTCGACGAACTCGCGCCTGCCGCCGCCAGAGCTTCCGCAGCGCGCGCAAAGTAGAGCGAGACGCGCAGGCTGGCGTCGATCTGCCCGCTCGCGTGAAATTGAGAGGCTTCTCTGACGAAGGCCGCGTAAGCCGCCTCGATATTATTCTCCAGCGCGTTGATCTCGGCAGCCGAGACGGAGGGCGCAGACGCAAGCGTGGTCGCCGTCGTGCGAGCCGCCGCGACGAGGGCGGGCGCGCTGAGTGAGTTCGTGGGAGTCGGCGTCGGAGTCGGGGTCGGCGTGGCGGCCACGAGAGTTTTGCGTCCGGTGCGATCCCAACTCGCGCGCCCGCCGTGCAGCGTGAAGGCCATGCCGTCAACGGTCTTGCCTTCGAGGCCAACTTCACTCGCGCTCACTTCGAGCCGCACCCACTGTCCGGCGGCGGGAATCCCGCCCATCCGGCGCCGGCTGTTCGTCCCTTCGACTCCCCAGTTGATGTTCGACGCGCCCCAGTAAGCGCGGTGCTCCCAGCCCTCCACGCCCTGCCCCTGCACATGCCACTGCAACATCAACTCGTTCGGCAGATTGTTCGGATCAACATAGACGTAAGTAAAAATCTTGTCTCCGGCGGAGACTTTCATCGTGTCGAAGGCGTTGAAGAAGTGATGCTGGTGGAAGGCCGGGTGAAGGCTGGACCTGTGCGCCGGGCGACCGCTGAACGACACGGGGCTGTGCGTCACCCAGTCCCACATGTCCGCATCGGCCTCAACCGTCGCTCCTGCCGGAACTGCGCCCTCGAACCAAACCACGTCGCCCGGAACAGAAGGCCTCGGCTCGTTGTTGGGCGTCGGGGTCGGCGTCGGAGTCGGGCTGGCGGATGAATAGGGAGCGGGGTCGATGCGCGCGACGAACATGTCGTGCCGACCTCCGGTCACGCCCCAATTGGAACTGAAGGCGACGAAGCGACCGTCGCGCGAGATGTTGGCGCGCGGGCTGTCATAATAAGTTTGCAGGACTGACTGGTGATGAAAGAGCCGTCTCACCCTGCCCGACCCGTCCGTCGCCACCTGCACCACTTCGCCCTGCATGACTAGATTCTGATGCGGCGTGTAGAAGCTGACGAGCGACCACTCTTCGTTATCCGCCAGCATCGAGAGATGAAAGCCGCCGTAATTTTTGATCGTCGAGAGGTCGAGGATTTTCGAGAAGGAGCGCGGCGCGGAGAGCGGGCGCGCGGAGATGCCCGCGAGATAGTTGCCGTTGCCGACGGCCATGCCCGTGCCCACGTCATAATGCGAAGGCGCGTGGTCCGGCGCGTCGTCCGTCAAGTCCGTCACCTGTCCCGTCGCCAGATCGATGATTCGCACCTCGACCTTGCCCACGCCCTGATCGTTCGTGTTCACGAAGAGGTAACGCCCGGACTTGTCGATACGCACTTCGTTGAGATCGTCGTTCGAGCGATAGAGGATGGTGTCGGTCGAACGCCTGTAAGCCATGTAACCGACGACCGCCCAGGTGCCCGATTGCTGCAAGGTGCAGGCGAACACGTCGCCGTCGCTGCTCAGGCTCGCTTGCGAGAAGTAGTACCCGGCGGGCAGGCGCGGGGTGAGATCGAAGGCGAGCGAATAGCTGCGCTCGCGCACGTTGTAACGCCAGAGTTTCGCGCCAGTGTGACCGTAGAGAATGTCCGGCTCCGTGTGGCTCCAGATGAGATCGAAGGCGAAAGGATACGCGCCGTTGATCAGAGGGAGCGTCTGCTTGGCTCCCAACTGGAAGGTGACCGGATCGAAGTCGTAAATAGCGCATCCCGCATCGCCGCCCGCGCCCATCACGAGCACGCGCGTGTTGTCGGAGTTGAAGGTCGGCCAGTAGGAATAGGAAGTGCCCGCGTCTGCGCCGTCGCGCGAGTCGGTCACGCGCATGATCTCCGTGCCGAAGACCGGATCACGAAACTTGCCCCCGGCGGCGGGAAGCTGTGGCAACCCGACCGGCGCGTACACGCCCAAGTCCGTTTTAATTCCGCCGCTTTGCGCAAACGTCGCCCCGCCGCTCGATGCAAGCAGCACGAGCGCGAGAGCGAGAACTAAGTTGAGTCTGAAAGAAAAGAGACGGAAGGGTCGTTGAGCGAACAACCGGGGGCTATTCATCTTTGGCCTCACTTCGGTAACCGGACCATCTCACGGCCTTCGTTGCGAACGCCTTGAGACTCGCGGCTTTGCGGACCCGCATCACTACGGGGGTGCCTTTAAATCGGTGATTGGTGTGTGAAGGAAGAGGGCAGGCAGCGCGGCGGAAGCAACAGCGGAGACACGGCTAACCGGGAACAGTCGAAGCCGTTCTCCTCAAGCAACTGCAACGTGCCTGCTTGCACTTGAAGAGTAAAAGCATGTGTTGACGTGAGCGGGTTCTAAGCAGCGGAAGGTTAGACGGGAATGAAGAGTGGGAATTATAACGACAACAAAGGCTGCACGCGGATAATCCCGCCGTGAATTCGAACTGCGAGGCGAGAACGTTGACGCTTCCGGTGTCGGAGAGCTTTGAAGGAAAGGGTTCTCGCTCGAACTCGTGAGCAACTCGCCCAACGGAGATTCGAAGCCACGACTTTCTTCGATCGCCTTCGGCAACCAGACAATCTCCCGGACGTTGCGCCCCGCATCAAAAATCGACGCCGGAAACACTATCGGAGAGACTCACGGCTTTGCGCCCTCGCCTCGCGACAAGTTTGCCATTATCGTGTGCAATCTCTACCTGAAAGAGCAATGCTGCACGTCACTCCGTTCGGAGGCAGCAGCGAACAACAAGGATTAAACAATATTTATACTGGTTTGTCAATAAATCACTTTTGTTAAATCCGCCACGGAAAATTCGCCATAAAAACCGCGCGTTCGGGGAGTTTTCGTAGCTGTATTTTCTGAATTTATAAGGATTTAGCAGTTTATTCTTGACGTGGGTTGCGGGTTGGTGCAATCTGCCTCGTGGATTTCCTGAAACACTTGCCTTGAGTGTCCGGTTAATAAACTTCAGCTTCACCCAAGAGAGCTTGCACGTCATGCGATTGCCCTCCAAACTGCTGCCGGGATTCCTGCTTTTCGCCTTTTTAATTCTAGCCAACGATGCGCGTGCCGAGCATATCGTAATCACGAGCGGCATCGC
>DASWNS010000287.1:0-3342 GCA_036399115.1 Pyrinomonadaceae bacterium
TATGCGGAAGCACAGCGTACGCTGCTCACACTGCTCGGCAACCTGCCCGGCATGGCCTACTGCTGCCGCAACGACGAAGACTGGACGATGCTCTACGTCAGTGAAGGCTGTCTGGAACTGACCGGCTTCACGCCCGCCGACTTAACCGGCAATCAAAAAGTCTCTTATGCCAGCCTCATCCATCCAGACGACCGGCAGCGTGTCCGGGTTGAGGTGCAGTCCGCGCTCGCAGAACGGACGCGCTTTCGCTTCGTCTATCGTCTGCACAACGCGGCGCAGGGTGAGCGTTGGGTCTGGGAACAGGGGCGCGGCATATTCTCGCCCGAAGGCGACCTGCTCGCCATCGAAGGTTTCGCCACGGACGTAACCGACCGCGTGCAGTCGGAAGAGGCTCTGCGCGAAGCGGAGTTGAAATATCGCTCGATCTTCGAGCAGGCCGTCCACGGCATCTATCGCTCGACGCACGACGGCCATTTTCTCGCCGCCAATCCCGCGATGGCGAGCATGCTCGGCTACGCCACGCCCGCCGAGTTGATTAACAGTTGCACCGACATCGCACACGATTTTTACGCCGATGCAGATACGCGCACGCGTCTGCAAAATCTGCTCGCCGCGCACGGCAAGGTGCAGGGCTTCGAGGCGCGCGTCTTTTGCAAAGACCGCAGCGTGATCTGGATGCGCGAGAATATCTATGCCGTACGCGATGCGGCGGGCGCGTTGCTTTACTACGAGGGCAGCGTCGAAGACATGACCGCACGCAAGCGCGCCGAAGAGATGCTCGCGCGCTCCGAGGAGCAGTACCGCGTCCTGTTTGAGAGCAACCCGAACCCGATGTGGGTCTACGACGCAGGCACCTACGCTTACCTCGCCGTCAACGAAGCGGCGGTCAGGCACTACGGCTACACGCGCGAAGAGTTCCTCTCGATGAGCATTCTGGACGTGCGCCCTTCCGACAGCATTCCGGCGGTGATCGAAAACATCACGGCGAAGCCGTCCGAGCATCGCTACGCGGGCGAGTGGGAGCATCGCAAGAAGGACGGCACGCGAATCTTCGTCGAGGTCAGTTCTCAACAGATCGACTTCGGCGGGCGCGCGGCGCGTCTCGTGCTCGTCAACGACGTGACCGAGCGCAAGCATGCCGTGGAGGCTCTGCGCGAATCCGAGGAACGCTACCGCGAGTTGTTTGAGAACGCCAACGACGTGATCTACACGACGGACTTGACCGGGCGATATCTGTCGGTCAACCCGGTGGTCGAGAAGGTGACGGGCTACACCTGCGCCGAGATTTGCCGGATGAGCTTTGCCCAACTGCTCGCGCCGGAATATGTAGAACTCGCGCATCAGATGATGCAGGCAAAACTCGCCGGAGACGAAACCACCACCTTTTATGAGGCCGAGATCATCTCGAAGAACGGCGAGCGTGTGCTGTTGGAAGTGAGTTCGCAGTTGATCTACGACGAGGGCGTGGCCGTCGGCGTGCAGGGCATTGCGCGCGACAGCACGAAGCGCAAGCGCGCCGAACGCGCCCTGCGCGAATCGGAGGAACGTTACCGCGAACTCTTCGAGAACGCCAACGACCTCATCTACACGCACGATCTCGCGGGCTACTTCACCTCGCTCAACAAGACGGGCGAGCGCATCATCGGCTACACGCGCGAAGAGGCCATGCAACTGAACATCAGCCAGATCGTCGCACCCGAACATCTCGCGCGCGCCAGAGAGATGATGACGCGCAAAAATTTTATCGAGGAAGCGACCGTCTACGAGTTGGAGATCATTGCGAAAGACGGGCGGCGCGTGCCGCTGGAAGTAAGCACGCGCCTCGTTTACGTGAACGGGGAGCCGTGCGGCGTGCAGGGCATTGCCCGCGACATTGCCGAGCGCAAGCACACGGAGGCGAAACTGCTCCACAACGCCTTTCACGATGCGCTCACCGGCCTGCCGAATCGCAACCTCTTCACAGACCACTTGCAGATGGCCGTCGAACGCGCCAGACGCCACGACGAGTTTGTCTTCGCCGTCCTGTTCTTAGACCTCGACCGTTTCAAGAACGTCAACGACAGTCTCGGCCACACGGTCGGCGACGGATTGCTCGTCGCGCTCTCGCGCCGCCTGCAACACTGCCTGCGCCCGACCGACGTGGTGGCGCGTCTCGGCGGCGACGAATTCGCGATCCTCTTAAACGACATCGGCGAGCAGCCGGGCGACGCGGTGTTGCTCGCCGAACGCGTGCAGCAAGAGTTGATGCAGCCTTTCAATCTCGGCGGGCATGAAGTTTTCACTACGGCGAGCATCGGCATCGCTTTGAGCACGACGGGCTACGAGACGCCGGAAGCGGTCTTGCGCGATGCGGACACGGTGATGTATCGCGCCAAAGCGCAGGGCAAGGCGCGCCATGCCGTCTTCGATCAAAACATGCACGCGCGCGTCGTGGCCCTGCTGCGTCTGGAGAACGACCTGCGCCGCGCCGTCGAGCGCAACGAGTTGCGCCTCCACTATCAACCCATCGTCGCGCTGGAGAGCGGGCGCATCTCCGGCTTCGAAGCGCTCGTGCGCTGGCAGCACCCGGAACTCGGTTTCATCCAGCCGAAGGACTTCATCCCCGTCGCCGAAGAGACGGGCGTGATCGTCGAACTCGGCCAGTGGGTCTTGAGCGAGGCCGCGCGCCAGATGCGCGTCTGGCAAGCCATCTCGCCCGAGCACGCCGGACTCAAACTCAGCGTCAATCTCTCCAGCCGCCATTTCGTCCAACCCGATCTCTACGAGCGCATCGTCGAGGTGTTAGATCAGACGGGGCTTGCCCCGCCGATGCTCCAACTCGAAATCACGGAGAGCGTCTTGATGGAGAACGCGCAAACCATCGTCCCGCTGCTCGAACGCCTGCGCGAACTCGGCGTCGAACTGGCGATTGACGACTTCGGCACGGGCTACTCGTCGCTCAGTTATCTCTCGCGTCTCAAGCCGATTCACACGTTGAAGATCGACCGCTCGTTCATCAGCATGGGCGGCGACGACCGCGAGAACGCAGAGATCGTCCGCACCATCGTCATGCTCGCGCGCAACATGGGCAAAGACGTGGTGGCCGAAGGCATCGAGACGGTGGAGCAACTCGCCCGCCTGCAAACGCTCGACTGCACCTACGGTCAGGGCTATCTCTTCTCCCGCCCGCAAGACCCCGTCGAAACCGAACGCCGCCTGCGCGCACAGGGACTCAACGCCCCCATCGACGCACCCCTCACAGGCGAACTGACCGCCGCATGAAAGGGATGAGGGATGAGGGATGAGGGATGAATAAGAATGCTTAACTAACATTGAGCATTCTCTTATTCATCCCTCATCCCT
>DASWNS010000288.1:0-7176 GCA_036399115.1 Pyrinomonadaceae bacterium
TTTTTCCGCGCAAAAAAGGCGTGCCAACAACCCGTCGCCCGCAATGTTGCCCGCCCCCGTAGGCTTCCGCGAAGTCGAAGGGCGCGGCCTGCTGGCTAAAGTCTGGGTCAATAATTCGGGCGCTTACACCTTCGCCATCGACACGGGCGCGGGCGCGACGATCATCTCGAAGCATGTGGCCGCCGAATCGAGAGTGGCGCTGGCGGGCGCGCGTTCCGTCAGTCTCAGCGGTTTGAGCGGCGTGCAGGGGTCGGCGGGGAGGGAAGCCACGCTTGACAGTCTCGCCATCGGCGCGCGTGAAAATCTGCTTCCCGGCAAAGGTTTCGTCATCGTGACCGACGCCCTGCCGCCAGACCTCGACGGCGTACTCGACCCGACCGAGAGCTACTGGCCGCTCGGCTACACGATTGATCTGCCAAACGACACCATCAGCGCATTCGACCCGCGCACGACGCCCCTGCGCGGCCTCGCCGAACCGCCCGGCGGCGCAATCGTCCAGTGGTTTTTTGACGGCACGAGCCGCCGCCCCTTCGTCGCGCTCGACGTGGGACGGCGCGCGCTCCTCGACACAGGCTCCGGCTTCGGACTCGCCGTGAGCGAACAGTCCGCACGCGCTTTCGGCATCCTTTCGGCGCGCGGGCGCGAGCGCGCAGGCGTGACAGACCTCGGACGCGGGCGCGTCAACGCGCGTCGCGTCGAACCCGTCACCATCCGGATCGGCTCGCTGGTGCTGCGCCGCGTTCCCACGGACTTGCTCACAGGCGCGGCGAACGCTGCGCCCGTACTTTTAGGACGCGATGCCTTGCGTCCCTTCGAGATCAGCTTCGATCCGTTGAGTCGCCTGATTCGTCTCAGTCCGGGCGACGTATCCGCGCGCAGGTAAAGTGAAGTCTCAAAGACGCTCCGACGCCGCCTCATTCAGAAAAGCCTTGAAGCCGACGCCCGCAAGCCATACTGGCGCTTCATCTTAATTCTCTCAAATTCTCCGGCAAATCCCTTGAAAATCATTGACACGCCCGCGCCGCGTGAGTAACATGGCGGCAGCCTCGCGTCGCACTCGATAGGCGATGCGCCGTCAAACAGTTCAATACAAAGTTTCCGGTGGGAAGTTAGAGAGATGCTTCCGCGCCGCAAAGGCTCTCCAACAAACCATGAATCGAGCCGCCGTCTACATTCCCGAAAAGCTCTTCTTCAAGATCGGAGAAGTGTGCGACATCACGGGCGTGCAGGCTCATGTGCTGCGCTACTGGGAATCGGAGTTTCCGATGCTCGCGCCGCAGAAGAATCGCGCCGGGCAGCGCACCTATCGCAAGCGCGACGTGGAGATGGTCTTGCGCATCAAGGAACTGCTCTACGAAGACCAGTACACGATTGCGGGCGCGAAGAAAAAGTTGGTCAGCGAAATTCGCGGGGCGAGCAAACTGAAAGTCGTCACGCCGGACATGAACGCTTCGAGCGTTGCTGCGGCAACGGAGGAGACTCCGAAAGAGACGAACATACGCGACGCCGCCCAACTTCAGACACCCGCTGCGAGCGCGCCGCCCGCCATGCTCGCCGCGCCTTCTTATGCGAGCGACGACGAGGCTGTCCCCGTCGAACCGCAGATGCCGCTCACGGACGAACGCCGCGCCGCCCTGCGTCGCCTCAGCGAACAGATGCGCGAACTGCTCTCCCTGCTCGACGCCTCCGAACGCAAAAGCGACCCGCGCCGCAAGTAGTTTCTCCCGCCGCCGATGCGCTCGACGCTCCGCGCCATTTGACAAAAATAATTTTCCAGAGATACTAAAGAACACAGACGGGATGTGGCGCAGCCTGGTAGCGCGCACCCTTGGGGTGGGTGAGGCCCCGAGTTCGAATCTCGGCATCCCGATCACGCGAAAGGGCGTCCGACTTATCAAGTCGGACGCCCTTTCGCTTTTCCCTCGTGCCGCCGTCAGCCTCAGGCGCGCGTTACCTTCGCCGGTTTGCGACCGCCAGCCTACGCGCTCCGCCCTGCCAGTAGCAGAAAGCGATGCGCTGCGTCTTCGCGTTAATGCTCGGGTCGCCAGAAGGAATAACAGAAGTGATGAACGGAGAGTTCGCATGGTCGCTGCTCAGCCTTCCATATCCGAGATCACGATCTTTGACGTGAGCGTTTTATGGACGGGACATTTGTGCGCGATCTCCTGCAAGCGCGTGCGTTGTTCTCCGGTGAGAAGCGCGCCTTCGAGATGCACGGAACGTTCGATGTGTTGAACGAAACCGTCGGCGGTCGTTTCACACTCCGCGCAATCGCTTGCATGGATGCGTTGTTGACGCAGACGCACTTCCACGCCTTCGAGCGGCCAGTTTTTGCGTCGCGCGTAGAGCGTGAGTGTCATCGAGATGCAACTGCCGAGCGCGGCGAGGAGCAAGGTGTAAGGGTCTGCTCCCGCGCCGTCGCCGCCGAGGCTCAGGGGTTCGTCCGTGATAAAAGTTTGCCCTTCTCCGAAGCGCACCTCATTCTGGAGATTCGTGCGGGATATGACCGTGACATCGTTCATGGAAACGTCTCCTGCGCGGGTGTGTTGACGGCAAAGCGAAATTTGCGTCGAGGGTGATTCTCAGAGTCGCGGGCATCATAACAAATTTGCGAAAGCGCGGACGGGTGGAATAGTGGCTTGCGGTCGTGGGATGCGTGCGGCTAAACTCCAGAGCGTTCCACGACAAAGAAAATTCAGCGGCGGCTTCAGGTTCGCCGGACGAGCGAGAGGATCGAGGATGAAGATTCACGAGTATCAAGGCAAAGAGTTGTTGAGAAAATTCGGCGTGCCTGTCCCGCGCGGGATCGTGGCGCACACGCCCGAAGAGGCTTTCAACGCGGCGAAGGAACTCGGCACGGACGTTGTTGTCGTTAAAGCGCAAATTCACGCGGGCGGGCGCGGCAAGGGCGGCGGCGTCAAACTCGCGCGGAGTCCCGAAGAGGCGCGCGACATCGCCGCGCAGATGCTCGGCATGCAACTCGTCACGCACCAGACGGGTCCCGAAGGACGCAAGGTAAACGTGCTGCTCATCGAAGAGGGCTTACCGATTGATCAGGAGTTTTATCTCGGCATCGTGTTGGATCGTGCGTCGGGGCGACCCGTCTTTATGGCGTCGCAGGCGGGCGGCATGGACATCGAAGAGGTGGCGGCGCACACGCCCGAAAAAATTCTCAAAGAGACGATTGATCCCGCCGTCGGCTTTCGCCCGTTCCAGGCGCGCAAACTCGCCTTCGGACTTGGCCTGCCCGCCGATCTGATCGGTCAGGCCGCGAAGTTCATGCAGGCTCTCTACAAAGCCAACGAGCAGTTGGACGCGTCGCTCATGGAGATCAACCCGTTCCTCCTGACGAAAGACAAACGCCTCATCGCGCTCGACGCGAAAGTCAACTTCGACGACAACGCGATGTTTCGTCACAAGGAGTTTGCAGACCTGCGCGACCTGAACGAGGAAGAGCCGCTCGAAATCGAAGCATCCAAGTTTGATCTCAACTACATCAAACTTGACGGGAACATCGCCTGCATGGTTAACGGCGCGGGGCTGGCGATGGCGACGATGGACATTATCAAACTGGCGGGCGGCGAACCCGCCAACTTCCTCGACGTGGGCGGCGGCGCATCGCAGGAACGCGTGGAAGCGGCCTTCAAGATTCTACTCGCAGACGAAAACGTCGAGGCCGTGCTCATCAACATCTTCGGCGGCATCGTGCGTTGCGACATGGTGGCGCGCGGCGTGGTCGGTGCGGCGCAGAATCTGGGCTTGAAGTTGCCCGTCGTCGTCCGCCTCGAAGGCACGAACGTCGAAGAAGGCCAGCGGGTGATACGCGAATCCGGCCTCAACTTCATCGTCGCCAAAGGCATGCAGGACGCCGCCGAGAAAGTCGTCGCGGCGGCGAAGCAGGCAGCCTGACATAGAGGGATGAAGGATGAGGGATGAGGGATGAATAAAACCAAAGTTCGCCAACAGTTTTGGATGCTTCTCTTATTCATCCCTCATCCCTCATCCCTCATCCTTTAATTCTTATGCGTAGAGCGTTCAACATTCTCGTCCTCCTCAGTCGCTTCGGGTTGGCGGCGATGTGGTTGTTTGCGGCGGGCGCGAAGTTATATACGCTGCAAGAGTTCACGTTCAACATGACGAACCTCGTGCCGGAGCGTTGGGCTTTGCCCATCACGATCACCGTGATCGCTTTGGAAGTGGTCGCCGCCGTGCTGCTAGTCATCCCGCGCACGGCGCGCTCCGGGGCGATTCTGACGGCGTTGATGCTCGTCGGCTTCGCGCTCTACGGTCTGTACTACGTCTATATTTTGAAGGGCGAGCCGCTCGAATGCGGTTGCTTCGGCGGCATCATCGGCAGCCAACTCGGGGTGAAGACCGCGCTCCGGAATCTCTTGTTGCTCGTGCCCGCCGCTATCGTCATTTTCGGCGCACGGCGACGCGTGCGACAGTTTGAATGAGTGCCAAAAGCAGTGACGAGTGACAAGTTAAATCAGAAAGCTCGTCTTTAAACTTGTCTTTTAACCTCATCACTTGTCACTCGTCACTCGCCACTGTTTTGGGAGGGCTTTACAAATGGTTTCGAAAATAAGTATGCCGGTCTTGGCCGTGTGTCTCGTCGCGTTGATCGTGTGCGGAGCGCAGGCGAAAGTGAGAGGGCGAAAAACCGTGCGGCTGAACCAAAATTTTGTGTTGCGGGTGGGACAAGAGGCGACGGTCGCGGAGCAGAAACTGAACGTGAAATTCGTCTCCGTGCTGGAAGACTCGCGTTGTCCGAAGGGCGTGAACTGCATCTGGGCGGGCAACGTGCGCGTCCAACTGCAAGTGTCGAAGGCCAGGAGCAAGCCGGCCAAAGTCGAACTCAGCCTCAACCCGCGAGACGCTCCGGACGGCGAAGCCTCCAACTACGGCGACTATAAACTCAAACTCGTCAGCGTTGAGCCTTACCCCGTCGAAGGCCAGCAACTCCGCGCCAGTGACTACACCGTGACGTTGAGCATCTCCAAAAAATAGTCTCCGCCTCCGTCTCTCTATTGAAACGCAGCGCGGCTTAAATTCAGCACGGCACAATTCAGCGCGGCGCCATTCGGGACGGCTCAGGCAGAGGGGAGCATAGATGGCGACACTTTCTTTCTGGGGCGGAGTCGGCACGGTCACCGGCTCGAAGTATTTGATTGAAGGTGGGCGCGGCGGGCGCGTGCTCATCGATTGCGGGCTGTTTCAAGGCTTCAAAGAACTGCGCGAGCGCAACTGGCAAGACCCGCCCTTCGATCCCGCGAGCCTCGACGCAGTTCTCATCACACACGCACACATCGACCACACGGGCTACCTGCCGCGTCTCGTCGCGCTCGGTTTCAAAGGACCTGTCTATTGTTCGCGCGGCACCGCCGAACTCCTCAAGATCATGCTGCCCGATTCCGCGCGCTTGCAGGAAGAGGATGCCGCCTATCGCAACCGACACAACCTCTCGCGTCACACACCAGCCCTCCCGCTCTACACCGAAGACGACGCGCGTGCGACGCTCGAACTGATGCGACCTTTGCCGAACACGGGCGAGTCGGCGGAAGTCGCGCCGGGGATCCGCGCGGGCTTTCGTATCGCCGGACACATCCTCGGATCGAGTCTCGTGCTCGTCGAAGTCGCAGGCGCGGGCGCAGACGGCGAAGGGCGCAACATCCTTTTCTCAGGCGACCTCGGCCACTACGACCAGCCGATCATACGCGACCCCGTCTCGCCGCCCGCCTGCGACTACATGCTCGTCGAATCAACCTACGGCGACCGCCTGCACGACCCCATCGACCCGAAAGAGAAACTCGCCGAGATCATCAACGAGACGAAAGAGCGTGGCGGCGTGGTGCTCATTCCGGCCTTCGCCATCGGGCGCACGCAGGAGTTGGTCTATCTCATCCGCGAACTCGAAGACGAGCGGCGGATTCCGGTTCTGCCCGTGCGCGTAGATTCGCCGATGGCCGCCGCCGCGACGCAGGTGTACAGCCGCCGCACGGAAGAGCAGGACGAAGAGTATGCCAGCATTCTCGCGCAGCGTCGCCACCCTTTGCGCACGCATTCGATGTTGACGGCCTCTTCGCGCGAAGAGTCGAAGCGTCTGAACTCGGAGCGCGGCGCGCGCATCATCATCTCGGCTTCGGGCATGATGACGGGCGGGCGCGTCCTGCATCACGCGCAGCGATTTCTGCCCGACGAAAACTCGACCATCATCTTCGTCGGCTATCAGGCGGCGGGAACCGTCGGCAGAAGAATTCTCGACGGCGCACGCGAAGTCAGTATCTACAAGAACATGATCCCGGTGCGCTGTCGCGTCGAACGCATCGGCGGCTTCTCTGCGCACGCCGACTACGGCGAAGTCCTGCGCTGGCTCGAAGGCATGCCCGGTGCGCCGCGTCGCTCCTTCACCACGCACGGCGAACCGGAAGCCGCCGCCGCGATGGCCGGACACATCCGGCAGAAGTTCGGCTGGCGAGTCGATGCGCCGCAGTACGGCGACGTGGTCGAACTTGAGTGAGTCGGCGGACGCGCGGAAGTTGAATGGAGAATAGCGATATGCTGTCGGGCAGGTTCAAACATCTCAAAATATTGCCGCTGGCTGAGAGAGAGAGAAGGAGATTGAAGGAGTCGGCTCATAGCGAGACGAAGCTCTACACGATCCCTTTTAGCTTATCGGCGCAGCCCCCGCACGGTTGGTCTGAAATATTCAATCTCGCGTGGTATCAACTGAGCAATCAGGTTCCGGTGCGTCTGCACAAGGATGTGCTGCAACTGACATGCACGCTCGATCTTCTCCCCTCCGTCTTTAACAACTTAAAAGCCGCCGTCGCCGCCGCAAATGAAAGATACGAGACTAAACTTCGGCGTGACGCGGATGAACTGGCCGCGACGCGTCTGCGGCAGCAGGAGACGAAGCGAACCGCCGAGCACGCCGTCGATGCAGCCCTCGACAAACTGGACTATTCATAAAAGTCAGCGTCACTTTCCGCACTTTCCGCTGCCTCGGCAACGTCGGGGCGTGACCGGCAACCCGGCCTGCGCCTGTCGTTGCCGGATCGCGCGGCGGCTCACGGCAGAAACAGTCCGCGCCGGAAGTTGACGGCAAAGCCGCAGCGTCGGGCGCGACCGGGGCGGCGTCGAAGCAGGGCGCGCGACACGCTGTACAGCGTGTCG
>DASWNS010000289.1:0-1733 GCA_036399115.1 Pyrinomonadaceae bacterium
CAGACGGAATAGGGCCGGGAAGATTCAACAATGCTTGAAGGGCTGTCACCGCCGTCAGGCCGACGAGGAAGCTGATGACGATAGCGTAGATCAGACGTTCGCGTGAGAAGCGGCGCGAGGTGGCGTCGATGGCCTCTTCCACCGCCGTCAGACGCTCTTCGAGCGGGGCGATCAATTCGGCGTGGACGGGCGCGAGTTGGAGCGGCGCGGGCGCAGCCGCACTGGTGGCTATCGCGTTCGCGTTTGCGGGAAAGGCGTTGCCCGCGATCTTGATCTCCGCCAGATTTTCGCGTCGCGGCGTTTCCACGAGGTCGGAGATAAACTTCTGCTGCTGGCGGTCGATGCTTCGTTCGGGCGGGCGGACGAGCGGGTTGAAGTTGAAGGCTGCGCCTTGCAGCGCGAGCGCGGCGTAGAGAGCTTCGAGTCCGCGCAGGTTTCCGAGTTGGGCATCGACGAGTTGCCCGTCCTCGAAGAAGAACGAGCCGGGCGCGTCCGCGTATTCGACCTGTAGCCGCCCGGACTTTCTCTGCACGCGCAGTTGCCTGACGAGATCAGGCAACGGCTGGTCGTCCAGATGTCCGGTTAAAACCACGAACTGCGTGCGCTCTATATTTTCCAATTCGCCAATTCCCCGAACCTGAAAATCTCGCCGTCGAAAGCGTCGCCCGCCTGCTTACGGCAAGTAATCGAAAGTGTAATTGATCAAACCGCGCGCTTTGACCGGACGCCCGGCCACGTAGAAAGGAAGAAACGTCGCGCGCCGCGCTGCGCTCTCCGACGGTTCGAGCAGAGCCTCGGGCGCGTTCTGCGCACGCGCCTCCACGACGCGCCCCGTGATGTCTACAACCACCTCGACCGTCACCGTGATGGGCGCATCGAGCCGCTTCCAACTCACAGGCGACGCGGGCTTAGGCAACTCAATCGTCCGTTTGTTGAGCACGCCGACATTCAATATCGAAGCATCTTCTGCGGCGGTCGTGTCCGGCAGGACGGCCTGCGGCTTTTTCGGGGCAGAACTTTCGACGCGGCGACTCACCCTGTCGCCCTCCGCGACGGGCGCAGGCGTTGCGCTTTCGCGCGACGCGGCGGAGGCGTCCGTCGCACCCGGTTCATCAACGTGGTAATAGGTGATATTTCGTTTCGTGATTTCGAAGGGTTCATACCCGGTCTGGCCGGAGGCGGCGACCGAAGCCGTCATCTGAATCCAGTTGCCGAATTGATCCAGTTCGTAGTTATAGATCGTCCGGCTCAACACAGCCCCGCGCGCATCGCGCACGACCGTCTCGGATAGATTGCCCTGCGCATCGTATTTGTGCGCCTCCTGCCCGGTCTGGCCGCCGACTATCGGGTAAGTCTCATTTTCGACGCGCCGCCCGCGCTCGTCATAGAGCGTCCGCTCCAACAGCGAGCGCGACTTCTCCAGGAGTTTGCCGCCCTCAAGTTGCACGCGGACGATCTCCGTCTCGACGCGCCGGACAGCACCTTTGAGTCCGTCCGCCTCCTTCGTGCTGTCGAGAAAGACGACGGGCGTGCGATCTTCACGGCGGTTGTTTTCAGAGCGTGAACGATTGCCCTGCCCTCTCGCCTCAAAGCAGACGACAAGGCAGACCCCGCAGAGCAGGATGACGATGGACAAGAGCGACTTTAACATCCGGCAAATCATGGAAGGGGTTTTCACTGCGAGCGGCACGAGCGTTCGGGCATTCAAGTTGCGCTTCGCCTCGAAGTCCGCC
>DASWNS010000290.1:0-6439 GCA_036399115.1 Pyrinomonadaceae bacterium
CCGACTTACATACGCAGCCACATTCATCCGGACACATTAGCTGACGATCAGACAGTTCTGATCTCAACCTTCCGCCTGCCCGTGCAGATACACACGCGCTCCGCCAACGCCAAGTGGCTCGACGAGATCGCGCACACGAACCCTCTGTGGATACACACGTCGCACGCCGCGCGCCTCGGCGTGCGGACGGGCGACCTCGTGCGCGTCGAGACGGAGATCGGCTATTTCGTCGTGCGCGCGTGGGTGACGGAGGGCATCAAGCCGGGCATCGTCGCGTGCAGCCATCACATGGGGCGTTGGAAGTTGAAGGAACAGGGTCAGCGGCAGATGATGGCAACCGTCTCGCTCGCGCATGAGGCGAACCGCTGGGGCTTGAAACGCGAAAGCGCGCTCGCGCCTTACGAGTCGGCGGACGCAGACACGCAGCGCATCTGGTGGACTGACGTGGGCGTGCATCAAAACTTAACTTTTCCCGTCCATCCCGATCCCATCTCCGGAATGCACTGCTGGCATCAAGCCGTGCGCGTCAGGCGTGCGGAGGCGACGGACGCGCACGGCGACATCTCGGTGGATACGGAGAAGTCGCACGAGGTCTATTTGCAGTGGCTCGCGCGGACGCGTTCGGCGGAAAAGTTTTCGCCCGACGGCACGCGCCGCCCCTACTGGCTCCTGCGCCCGCTCAAGCCCGCACGCGAATTCTATCGCCTGCCGGATGAGCCGGAACTGGTGAGCGTCGAGTGATGGAACTGTTTCGCGCGCTCGCCGTGCTCGCAGAGCCTCCCGTGCCGGAGAGCGCGCGCATCGCACATGCGCTCGAACTCGGCGCGCTCCCCGATGCGAGCGAGTACACGGAAGTTTTCGTCTTCCAACTCTATCCTTACGCCTCTGTCTATCTCGGCGCGGAGGGAATGCTCGGCGGCGAGGCGCGCGATCTGATCGCGGGCTTCTGGCGCGCGCTGCAACAGACGCCGCCCGCCGAACCCGATCACCTCTCCGTGATGCTCGCCCTCTACGCCGAACTCCAGACACTCGAAGCCAATGAACCGGACGACGCGCCGCGCGCGAACTGGCGACGCGCACGGAGGGCTTTTCTGTGGGAGCACCTCTTGAGTTGGCTGCCCGCCTATCTCTCCAAGTTGAAGGAGATCGCGCCGCCGTTTTATCGCCGCTGGGGAGACGTGCTTCTCGACGCGCTGCTGGAAGAAGCGTGCGCAAACGGGGCACAGGCGCAGCTCTCTTTGCACCTGCGCGAACGCGCGTCGGGACTCGTCGATCCGAGAGAGGGGGAGACGGGAGAGTTTTTGCAGACGCTTCTGAGTCCGGCGCGCAGCGGGATGATCCTCGTGCGTTCCGATCTCACACGCGCGGCGCGTCAACTCGAACTCGGCCTGCGCGTCGGCGAACGCAAGTACGTGCTCGAATCTCTACTGGCGCAGGACGCTCGCGGCGTGCTCGGCTGGCTCGCGCGTGAGGCGCGCGCGTGGAGCGAACGGCACCGGGAGCAGCAGGACGCGCTCGGCGTGAACGCGCACGCGTGGGAAGCAAAGGCCACCGCCGCCGCAGAGTTGTTGGAAGAACTCGAAGCCGCAGCGGCAGAAGTAAGAAACGATGAAGGATGAAGGATGAAGGATGAAGGATGAACGATGAAAGCAGTGGCTCGCGGGTCTGCTTTCATTCATCGTTCATCGTCCATCGTTTTCCCTAAGGGCTTAGCCCGTCAGGCTGCCGAGATAACGCAGGGCGCGGAGGCCGGGGAGGAAGAAGTATGCGCCGCCGCGCACGCGGAGGAAACTGCACAGGTCGTGAACGCGCACGCGCACCGGCGCGCCGGGGATGGTGAAGAGGCCGTCGCATTTATCCTTATCCTGATTGCCGACGAGCGGGTCAGTCTCGTTGTAGAGTCCGCCGAAGACGGGGTTGTTGAGCCAGGTCTGCTGCACAAACTCGAACTGCCGGTCTAGTTCGCTGTTGAGGCAGATGAAGTGCAGGCCGCGCTGCTGCCCGTCGTCCGTGTACTTGTCTGCGATGCGATGGCCGTAGGAGCGACCGCGCCGCATGAGACGGTGGCGGCGGGCTGCGCTCAAGGCCGCGCCGGGCTTGTCGCCGAGGGAGTCGCGCGGGTTGGAGCGGCGGATGTGCGCGCCGATGGGACAGGCCAGACCTTCGCGGTCGGTCGCGGCGTAGCCGAAGCTGTTGTCGGTCGCAAGTTGCGGGTCGTCCCGGTCGGGCGACTTGACGAGGGGCGCGCCGCTCGGCCAACGCCCCACAAACTTCGCGGCGAGATGCTCGACCGATGCCGCGCCGCGCTCCGCGCCGTAAATTTCCCGCGCCGCTTCGGCGACGAAATTCCAGAAGGCCGGAACGTGCTGTTCGAGTTGGCGGAAGACGAGATAGCTGCCGTTGATGCCGAGGTTGCGGCGGGGCGGGGGCGGCGCGTTTTCGCTGAGCAGTTGCGGCGGGTATTCGTAGGGATGCAGCAGTTCTTGCGGATCGCGTGCAGGGTCAACGGTCGGGCAGTCTGCGGGAATGTCGTACTCGTTGACGTAGCCGAGCACGAACTCGCCGGGTTTGATTTCGGTGGCATGGCCGGTGCGACGTAGTTGTCTCTGTCTGCGCCCGCCGCCCTCTATGACGGGCTGCGCGATGCCGTCGTTGAAACCGAAATGCTCGTGGCTGTCGGGCTGGCGACCCGCCGAAAGCTGCAAGACCTCTTCGACGCCGCCGAAGCGCGCCAACTCCTCGCGCCGCAGTTTGAGTTGAGCGGCGAGCGCGTCCTCGTCCGCGCCGAAGACCAGCAGGAGGATGTGGACGGGATTCTTCTCGCTGCCCCAATCCCAGTTTGCGGGCGCATCCCGGTTGGTGTCGCCGAGGATGTGGGAGCGTTTGGGCGAAGCCATGCCGTCGCTGAAGGGGATGGGGAAGGTGGCGAGCGCGTCGGGGTCGAGTCCGATTGCTTGCAGCCCTTCGTAGGTCAGCGCGAGGTTGAGCGAGAAGCCTTCCTGTTTGCCGCTCGCGTTCGTGATCTCTCCGGCGACGGAGGCCAGCCAGCCGCGCGCGCCACGCGCTTCGCGGACGCGGAGCATGAGGTAAGCGGCGCAGGTCAGGTGGCCGTATGCGCTCAGCACGATGCCTTGAATATCCGCCCTGTCTAAATCTGTCAAGGTCGTCTCCTTCCGGTTAAAAGCGGCGCAGCCAAGCCCTCGTCTGCGCCTCGCCGAGCGGCGTGAAGAGGTCTTCGCGGATCGCGCTGTTGTTGTCAACCGCCTGCACAGTCAGACGCGGGTATGCGCTGTACCAGACGTTCGTATAAAACTGCGTCTGGCGCGCGGTGGCCTTGAAGCGCGCCCCGTCCTTCGCCCCGCCGAAGAGTAAAAACCTGCTGCGCGGGAAGTTGATCGTGTTGCTCCAGATGGCGGTCAGGCCGATGGCGATCCGGTCGATGAAGTCGTCGAGGTAGTTCTCCCAACTGCCGTCGTAGTTGGTGAGAAACAGGAGCCGTCGCCCGTCGTCGATCACAACCCAGTGAGCGAAGTGCAGGCTGCGCAGGCCGACCAGTTGGCCGTGCGTCGAGACGCGCGCGACGAGGTTTACCGCCAGCAACACGAACCTGATCGTGAGACGGCGCAAACTCCCCGGCTTGACGTAGCGGAGGTTTGCCATGTGGTTCTGCACGATGTGGTCTTCGCGCGCGGCGAGTCCGAGCACGTGCGCGGGATCGAGCGGCGGGATGTTCGCCGGGTCTGTCCGCTCGCGCCGTCGCAGCGCGATGAGATAGATGATGAACAGAGGAAAGAGCACGAGGGCGAGCAGGAGGACGAGGAAGGCCGCCGCGACGAGTTTCACCCAGGGCACGAACCGCTCCGTGAAGGTCATGCGCGGCGCGACCGTTTGAGTCCAATCAGGAGCGAGACTGCGGACGAACTCCTGTATGCCCCGGCGGATCGTTGCGGGCGGGGCTTGCGCCTGACCTTTGAGCACGAGTGCGTCGAGATGGCCTTCGATCTGTTCGCGCAAGGCCGCCTCCTGCTGCACGCGCCCGACGCTGCGCCCGACGTTGCCGATGTGATAAGCGTGCGGGCGTACGACGCGCGAGATAAGGAAGGCGCGCAGCGTCGCCCGTTCGCGGAGGCCGCTCGCGGGATATTCGAGGCAATGGCTGTAGATGCGGTCGAGGCCGGGCGCGGCGCAGTCGAGCAGTTCTTCGAGATAAGGTTCGAGCGTCCCGTCGAAGTTGTGTTCGAAGACGAGGTAGGGAGCGAAATTTTTGCGCCCATGCTCGTCGCCGGTGTCTTCCAGGATCGTGAGGCTGCCGAAGTGCAGACGCTTGAGACAGGAGAAGGGCAGGTGCGGGTTGCCGCTCAGGTCGTCTTCAATCTCTGCGAGCAGGGCAGTCAGCGGTTCGAGTTTGGCCGGATCGACGGTGGTGATGAAGTTGAGAATCGTGTGGGTCATGGCGTCCTCGGCGGGAGCGTGAGTTGATAATGCGCGGCTGGCCTTTTTGCGTGCGCGGCTGGCTAACGTGCGGGCGCGCGAATCATATAGAGACTCAGGGGGCGGGTCAATCACAAATTTCTACGGCGCGGGAAATGGCCGGGCGGGACGTGTGCGTCGAACCGGCGGGCGCGTCGCTCTGACGCCGCGAAAAATATTTGTAACTTTTCCCGTCCCCGGCTGTTTTAGGGGCGTACAGTGTTTTTATGGCGAGCGAAGAAGACGAGTTCGCGGTGATGTTCAACGAGTTCTACCCCAGCCTGTGCCGTTTTATCGCATGCCTGTTGGGAGGGCGCGGCGCATCGGGCATGGCGCAGGAGATCGCGCAGGAGAGTTTCTTGCAGTTGCATCGCACGGGCTTGCGAAGTTTGCCGGAAGGCGAGGCGCGTTTCTGGCTCTACCGCGTGGCGCGCAACTTCGCACTCAACGAGTTGAACCGGCACAACACGCGCCATCGTCTCGTCGGTCGTGTAGTTGATGTTTTTCGCGCTCACGTGCCGACGCCGGAAGAGGAGTTTGAGATGGCCGAGCGCAAAGGCTTAGTGATCGACATGCTGAAGACCTTGCCCGAACAGCAGCGCGCGGCCTTGCTCCTGCGCGAGCAGGAGGAGTTGAGCTACCGCGAGATCGCGGGGGTGCTCAACGTCTCGGAGAGCAAAGTCAAAGTTGATGTCTTTCGCGCGCGCACGGCTTTGCGCGAGCGTTGGCGCAAACAGCAGGGAGCGTTGGCGCACAGTGGTAGTAGAAGCCAGGCCGGATGAAAGTTTGAACGGATGAGCCGCGAGCAGTGACGACTATGAAATGCGTCTGGACACAAAAAGTTTCGCTCTTGATTGACGGCGAACTCGACCGCGCCGAGTCGCGCGAGGTGGAACAACATCTCGACGCCTGCGGCGACTGTCGTGAGGCGCAGGCCGATTTTCTCTCCCTGCGGCGACAACTCGCCGCTTACCAGGTAGACCTCGACGCTTTCGCCGCACAGCGCGCGCTCAAACGCATTCTCGCCTCGGGCGCGAGCGGCGCGACACGCGAAGGCGGCAGGAATGATATGAGTTCGCGTCGCGGCGAAGGACGGTTCGCGGGCGTGTTCGGCATGCCGCGCCTGAGTCCCGTCGGATTGGGCGCGTTGTTGCTGCTCCTCGTCGGCGTCGCCGCAGGCATCGTCTCTCTCATTAACACGCGCCGCCCGGCGGTCGAAGTGGCGAAGACGACGCCGACGCCCACGCCTCAGAACGAGGTGCGCAACAACTCGAACGGCAACGCTCAACCCGCGCCGGAGATAATTCCCGGAGCCGGAACGACGGGCACGAAAGAGGGCGGGGAAACGATGGCCGGAAATAATCGGAAGGAGTTTGGCGAAGCGTCAACGAAAAACGGCGGCCTGAGCGCAGCGAACGCGCGCACGCGCGGACGCCTTCCACGCACCGCGAGTGCGGGCGACAAAGTTAAAAAGTCGTCTCCGTCCCTGAACCGCGTGCCGTCTGATCTGCCCTTCGCGGAGACGGCGAGAAATAACGGCGCGGTTGTTGAAGGCGGCGTCGAGACGCTTGAGACGAGCGACGCGGGCGACGACCTTACGGCGCGGCGCGGGCGAGAGGCGGCGGGCGACTCGAAGACCGCCCGCCACGTCGAACAGGCGCAGTTGCTCCTGCGTTCGTTCCGCAACGCGCGCCTGTCGGATGCAGGTCGGCGCGCTTCGTCAGATTTCGCCTACGATAAACGCCAATCGAAGCGACTGCTCTACCAGAACATAGTGCTCCGGCGCGAAGCGGCGAGTCGCGGCAATCTCCCCGTCGAATCGCTGCTCGATAGTCTTGAGCCGATCCTCATAGACATCGCCAACTTGCCCGACAAGCCCGCGCCCGAAGACGTGAGAGAGATCAACGAACGCATGCGCCGTAAGAACCTCGTCGCCATGCTCCAGATCAGTTCGGTCGAATCCGCCTCC
>DASWNS010000291.1:0-2123 GCA_036399115.1 Pyrinomonadaceae bacterium
GATCACGGAGATGATGACGGCCACCTCCGTCGAACGCCAGAAGCGTTTCGTCGGCCTGCACTTCTTCAACCCCGTGCCGATCATGAAACTCGTCGAAGTCGTCAAGACGATCCTGACGGACGACGCGGTCTATGAAACGGCGGTTGATTTCGGCAAGCGGCTCGGCAAAGTTCCGGTGCGCGCGAGCGACAAGACGGGCTTCATCGTCAATCGCCTGCTCGTGCCTTACATGCTCGATTCCATCCGCGCGCTCGAAGAGGGCGTCGGCTCGATTGTAGACATCGACAACGCGATGAAACTCGGCTGCGGCTACCCCATGGGGCCGCTCACGCTCGGCGACTTCGTCGGCCTCGACACCACCTACTACATCGCCGAGATCATGTTCAACGAATTTCGTGAAAAGCGTTTCGCGCCGCCGCCGCTCCTCAAGCGCATGGTGCTGGCCGGACTCTACGGGCGCAAGTCGGGGCGCGGCTTCTACGACTACGCCGACCCGAAGAATCCCGTGCCGATGAACCTGTTATAAAAACAACGATGAAGGAGGAACGCGGAACGATGAAGTAAAAGCAACTTGTCTTTCATTCATCGTTCCTCGTTTCTCCTTCATCATTTCGATTAAAGGGGGGACTATGAGTAAGGAACAACAGTTGGTGCTGGCTTCGGCTGCCGTTGGTGCGGCTTCCGATTTCGGGAGCGGTTCGATCTTCTTCGTCGGGACGGCGACCGTGATCCTGCGTTACGCGGGTTTCACCATCCTCACCGACCCGAACTTTCTGCACGCGGGCGACCACGTGCATCTCGGTTACGGCCTGACCTCGGAACGCCTGACCAACCCGGCCATCGAACTCGAAGAGTTGCCGCCCATAGATTTCTGCGTGCTCTCGCATTATCACGGCGACCACTTCGACCGCATCGTGGAGGAGCGTCTGCAAAAAGATTTGCCCATCATCACCACCGAGCACGCGGCGGGCGAACTCAAAAGCAAAGGCTTCACCGCGCCGCTCGCGCTCGATACCTGGGACGCCGTGACGGTTGAGCGCGGCGATGCGAGCGTGCGCATCACTTCGATGCCGGGCAAGCACGGCCCGACGGCTGTGGACTTTTTCCTCCCGCCCGTCATGGGCAGCATGCTCGAATTCCGCAACGCCGCCGGGCAGCGCACGACGCTCCGGCTCTACATCACCGGCGACACGCTCGTCCACGACGACCTCGAAGAGATACCGAAGCGCTATCCCGAAATTGATCTCGCGCTCTTCCATCTCGGCGGCACGCGCATCATGGGAATACTTCTGACGATGGACGCCGAACAGGGAGTCGAAGCGATTCGCATCATCAACCCGCGCGAAGTGATCCCGATTCACTACAACGACTACGGAGTTTTCCAGTCGCCGCTCGAAGACTTCAAAAAAGCGGTGGAGGCCGCCGGGTACGCAGACCGTGTAAAATATCTGAGCCACGGCGAGACTTACGATTTTGAAGTGCCTGCCAGCCGTTACGCTTCAACTTAGAGAAGTCCCGTCAGGGACGATGACTGACTATTTTATGAAACGAAATTCATCGTACGCGCTACGCTTGTTGCTGTTCATCGCCTGTCTCGGCCTCGGCTCGATTGAGACGACGCAGGCGCAACGGCAGCAAGCGTCGGCGCGTTATGTCTGCCCCATGCACGCGGAGGTGACCTCACGCAAGCCCGGTAGTTGTCCCAAGTGCATGATGAAACTGGTCGCACGCAAGCGCGACGGCGCGCAGGCGACAACTCCGGCGGCCTCGTCGCAAAGTCAGTCCACCGTCGCCGCTGCGACTGCCGAGCGCGTGCGCGCGTTGGAGCAACTCGCTCCGAGTTACGAGTTCACCTGTTCGATGCACCCTGAGATACATCAGGCGCAGGAAGGCGTGTGCCCGAAATGCGGGATGCCGCTCACGACCGTGAAGCCCTCCGTGCGCGGCGCGTATCGCCTCGATGTCGTGCCGACGCCGCGTGCGCCGAAGCCGGGCGAAGCGTTGCGCCTGAACTTCGTCGTCTCGCACCCGGAGACGGGCGCGCGCGTGCGCGACTACGTGTTGAATCACGAGCGGCTGTTTCACCTCTTCATCGTCAGCGCGGACCTGAACGAGTATCAACA
>DASWNS010000292.1:0-6671 GCA_036399115.1 Pyrinomonadaceae bacterium
GGTGCAGGAATATCTTGAGCATCATCGGCAACAATCTAATCAGGACAGCGACGCATTCATCTTGGAATGAGGCGGACTTTCAGTCCTGCGGAAATCTATGCACTTTCAGTGCATAGTGGTTTAGTTCCCCAGTCGCGGCACCGTCTCTCTGCTGAACAGTTTCGAGGACGGCGGGAGCGTCGAAGTTGGGATGGTCGGCAATGAGGGAATGTTCGGCGTCTGCGTCTTTCTGGGCACTATCAGCACGCCGCTTCTGGCACAGGTGCAACTGTCGGGCGACGGGCTGCGGATGAGAGCCGACGCGCTCAAGCGAGAGTTTAATAAGGGCGGCTCGCTGCACGACCTGCTGCTCCGGTACACGCAAGCCTTCGTCACGCAGATCGCCCTGACCGCCGCCTGTAACCGCGCGCACCAAATCGGCGGGCGTCTGGCGAAGTGGCTCCTGATGTGTCAGGACAGGTCGCAGTCGAAAGACTTGGGCTTGACGCACGAGTTCATCGCGCAGATGTTAGGGATGCGCCGCGCCGGTGTCACCGAGGCTGCGAATCTACTCAAAGACGCGGGGATGATTAACTATCACCGGGGACACGTCACCATCATCGACCGCGAGAGGCTGGAAGCGCAGTCGTGCGAATGTTACCCGCTGCTGAAGCGGGAGTTCTCACGCTTGCTGGGTAGCAACGGTCATACAGTGTGAAAAGGAAAGCCCGCACGGCATTGATATGCCTGATGCGGGCTTTCACCTTCGTACTTCCCACTTCAAATCCCAAAGGGCGGCGAGATTTTACGGCTGCGCCTGCGGCGCGCGGAGTTTCTTCGCCGCCTCGATTTTCGTGTCCAGAGACTCTCTGGTGGCTTGCGGGAATGCTTGCAGGTGCAGCGCAAACTCCTTTTCCGCCTCGTCGTCCCTGCCTTGCAGGACGAGCAGCAGACCTTTATCTAGATGACGATCCGGCAGGCTCATCGGCGAATTGACGACGA
The DNA here is from genome assembly GCA_036399115.1 of Pyrinomonadaceae bacterium. Taxonomy (GTDB): domain Bacteria; phylum Acidobacteriota; class Blastocatellia; order Pyrinomonadales; family Pyrinomonadaceae; genus JAIVJZ01. The sequence continues at coordinate 982 of DASWNS010000292.1, forward strand.
CGTTCAAATCCTCAATCGTGCCCTTCAAGTCGCCGCGCTTGAGCCGCACGTCGCTGCGCTGCTTGTATATGTAGGGAAGCCCCGGATTGATCTGCAAGCCCTTGGCGAAGTTTTCCAGCGCGCGTTCGAGGTCGTTTTTCCTCGCGTACATGCCGCCGAGATTGCCGTATGCGCCCGCGAGGTTCATGAGTTGTTCCTGCCGCGCCATCTCCCTCTGCATCTCTTCGGGCGTGCCGCCTTTGAAAACCGTCGTCGTCCCCATGCCCTGTAGATAAACCTGCCCGCCGTCTTTCTCCTGTCCCTCGCGTTTGATCGACATGCTGCTGACCGCCTGCTGCGTGTCGCCCTTGATGCTCGGCAACTTTCCGCCGCGCTTGCCTTCGTAGCGGTCGAGGAAGTCTTGCAGAAAAGTTATGGCCGCATCCGTCTCGCCTTTTTGTTCGAGCACGTGTGCCAGCCCGACGTAGGCGGAGGCGAGCATCGGGTTGACGGCGATGGCGGATTGATAATCCAGAATCGCGCCTTCCACATCCCCCGTGTCGCGTTTGACCGACGCGCGCCCGACGTAAACCTTCTCGCTTTTCAGGCCGTTGGCAATCGCCGCGTCGTAATCCTGTAGCGCACCGGCGGAGTCGCGTTTGAAGAGACGGTACATGGCGCGCTGTTCGTAGAGCGCAACGTCGTGCGGGGTGAGCTTGATGGCTTCGCCGAAGTCTGCAATCGCGCCGTCGAGATCGCCCGTCTGCGCGCGCAGGCGAGCGCGCATGCCGTAGGTTTCCTGCAAATCTTTGCGTTGTTCAATCGCCTTGTCGAGCACGGCAATCGCGCCCGCACGGTCGCCCCGCGCCAGCCGCTCGCCCGCCTTGCGCGCCGATTCGCTCTTGTTGAACTGCGCACCGGCTGGCGCGACCAGCCCGCAGAGGATGAGACACACGGAAAGGAGAATCTTTTTCATCAGTCGCTCCAAGACTAAAGACTCGACGCGTCGCGGGGGGAAACGGCAGCGGCGGCAATTGGCGGCAATTGTAACTTGAGATAGCTGCTATCTAACAGCAGTGACGAGTGCCAAAAACAGTGACAAGTGACGGGTGACAAGTTAAAAAGACGTAAATCGTGAATCGTAAATAGACGAAGGCCGTTTTTCTCGATTCACGATTCACGATTCACGATTTATGATCCACTTGTCTTGTCGCTTGCTCGTCACTTGTCACCTGTCACTCGTCACTGAGTTTGAGCCTAACGCGACGCGCCGCCGAGCGTGTAGGCGTTGAGGCGGTTGCCCTGCGAAGTGTAGAGCAGCCCGGCCTCTTCGTCGGTGGTGAAGCGCGCGTCGGGGCGTTCGAGGCGGAGTTCCCGTTCGGTGCGCCCGTTGTTGAGATTGACGCCCGCCAGCCCGTTGCCGCTCGCACGCTTCAAGTCCGTGTAGTAGTACATCCATTGACCGCGCAGTGCGGCGAGCCGTTCGCGTCGCCAGAGGAAACGCGAGAGGCGCGCGAGTTGATTCGCGGGGTCGAGGCGGTCGAGGAGCCGTTCTTCCACGTCGCGCGCGGCGGGCAGGCCAGGGCGCGGCAGACTCGAAACGCTCGCGCGAGGCAACCTGTAACTGGCTGCCTCGCGTGCGCGCGCGGCGAGTCCGTAAGGCGCGAAACTGCGCGTGAGTTGTTGACGCGCCGCGCCTGCGGCGAGCGACGTGAGACTCGGCAGCGTGTTGCGCGCGGAGAGTCCGGTCCAGCGCAGCGCGCTCGCGGCGCGCGAGGCCGTGCGCACGCCGCCGAAGATGGTGGAGGCCGTGCCGCCGTAGCGGAAATAGAGCGAGGCGGCGCGCGCGGCAATTGCGCCGACGGTGCGCAGGATGCCGCGACCCGGCGGCGTGTGGCGCGTGCGCCATAACTCCGTGCCGCTCTGCGCATCGAACGCGGCGACCTCGTTGCGACCGCCGACGACCGCCGCGCCCGCTTCGTTCAAGACGACGAAGGCGGCGCGTTCGATGCGGTGCGAGATTTTTGCGCGACGCTTGCCCGTCGCAGTGTCGAGCCAGATGAGGTCGTCGCGGTCTGCGATGAGAATGGTGGAGCGGTCGGGCAGCGCGAGGTTCGTGATGCCCTTGTCCGCGCCCTTGTAACGCCAGCGCACCTTGCCCGTGGTCGTGTCAATCGCGCTCACGCCGTAGGGGCCGCGCTCCACCGTCTCGCCGTCTTTAAGGCGCGTGAACTGCCCGCCCGTGCGCACGTAGAGCGTCGAGCCTTCGCCCGCGAGAATGATCTCCGGCGCAAGTCCTACGTCTTTCGCTTCCCACGCGACTTCGAAATTCTCGCGCGAGACGGCGCGCAGACGCCCGCGCCCGGAAGTGTAGATGAAGCGTTCGTCGAAGATGGGGTCGGCTTCGGTGAGCGCGAGGCCGTCCTCGTTGACGCGAAACTTTTCGCGCTCGCGGCTCTCGCCCGTCGCCGCGTCGAAGGAGGTCACACCCTCGTAGAAGAGATAGAGCCGCCCGTCGGCAAAGAGCGGCGGGTGATAGTTGTCGAGCGTGAAACTCGTCTCCACGTCCGCGCCGTCTTCGCCCCAACTCGTCGGCATCAACTGCACTTCGCCCGTCTCATGCTTCCATAGCTCGTCGCCGCTCGCCAGGTTGAAGACGTGCGTGACGGGATGCTTCTTGAGACTATCGCCTGATTTGCCGCGCGCCCCGCGCACGAGGACGACGGCGAGTTGCTGCGCTTCGGTGTCCACGGCCATCTGCATCACGCTGCCGCGCACCTTGTCGCTGCGCCAGATGGTGTCGCCCGTGAGAATGTCCGTGGCTTCGAGGCGCGTCTTGCCGTCATTTTCCAGACTCAGGAGCAGGAGGTCTGTGCCGGGCACGGGCGCGATGTCGGTTTCGTCGAGCCGGACGTTTTTGCGTCGCCACAAAATCTCTCCGCGTTCGCCGTCAACCGCGTAGAGCGAACGCTCCGTGCCGAGGACGACCACGCCCAACTCCGTCAATTGGTAGAAACGCACGTCGCCGTCGAAGCGCGCCGACCAACCCGGCGCGGCGGCCTTCGTCTCGCACGGGACGAAGAAGAAGACGGCGGCGAAGGCGAGCAGGAGGACGAGCGCGCGCGAAGGCGTGCGCCCGAAGGAACGAGGTTCAATTCGCATCATAAAAAAACTCCCCGAGTCGTCTAACTTGAGAGACGCTTAATGTTAGTCTATAACCGCGCCGCGCGAATACAAAACGGAGGGTTCCGGCGAGCCGCGTGCGCGCGGGATTTACATATTTTCGCCGGAAAGGTATAAATTAAGCGGCGAACGACTTGATAACCAGCGCAACCCAATCACTCCCCCGATACTCTCCACCCATTCCGGCAGTGGCCGTGCTGTCTCCTCCGGCGGCAAGAGCGCGGCGCGCCACCATGCGATCATCAACAGCTAAGATGCGCCGAAGTGAAATGCGGTCGGGAGCTTTTTAGCCGCGAGCCGAAATCTCTCGACGAGAATACTCAATAATTTTTTGGAAGGACGCGATGCGAAACCAACTGGCAACTTCAGAAACACTCGACACCAAGCTGCTCTTGAAAACCCTGATGGCCTTCAAGAAGGGCGACTTCTCCCAGCGTCTCCCGACCGAATGGACGGGCGAGGCCGGAAAGATCGCCGACACCTTGAACGACATCATGGAAATGAACGACCAGACCGTCAAGGAACTCGAACGCGTGAGCCGCGTCGTCGGGCGCGACGGCAAGATCACGCAACGCGCCACGCTGCCCGGCGCACATGGTTCGTGGACGGACGTAGTTGACTCGGTCAACATGCTCATCGACGACATGGCGCGCCCCACGAACGAGATCACGCGCGTCATCGGCGCGGTCGCCAACGGCGACCTCTCGCAGCGCATGGCGCTCGACGTGGAAGGCCGCTCGCTCAAAGGCGAGTTCCTCCGCTCGGTCAAGATCGTCAACTCGATGGTGGATCAACTTGGCTCGTTCGCCTCGGAAGTGACGCGCGTGGCGCGCGAAGTGGGTACGGAAGGCAAGTTGGGCGGCGAAGCAAAAGTAAAAGGCGTCGCCGGAACATGGAAAGACCTCACCGACAGCGTTAATTCGATGGCCGGGAACCTCACCGCGCAGGTGCGCAACATCGCGGACGTGACGACGGCAGTAGCAAACGGCGACCTCTCGAAGAAGATCACGGTGGATGTGAAGGGCGAAATCCTTGAGTTGAAGAACACGATCAACACGATGGTGGATCAACTCAATTCGTTTGCGTCGGAAGTGACGCGCGTGGCGCGCGAGGTGGGTACGGAAGGGAAACTCGGCGGGCAGGCGGACGTGCGCGGCGTGGCGGGTACTTGGAAAGACCTCACCGACAATGTGAACTCGATGGCGAGCAACCTCACCGGCCAAGTGCGAAACATCGCCGAAGTGACGACCGCCGTGGCAAACGGCGACCTCTCGAAGAAAATTACTGTCGATGTTAAAGGCGAGATTCTGGAACTCAAGATCACCATCAACACGATGGTTGATCAGTTGAACTCGTTCGCTTCGGAAGTGACGCGCGTGGCGCGTGAAGTGGGTAGCGAGGGCAAACTCGGCGGGCAGGCCGACGTGAAGGGCGTGGCCGGAACGTGGAAGGATTTGACGGATAACGTGAACTCGATGGCGAGCAACCTCACCGGCCAAGTGCGCAACATCGCAGAGGTGACGACCGCCGTAGCAAACGGCGACTTGTCGAAGAAGATCACGGTAGACGTGCGGGGCGAGATTCTGGAGTTGAAAGACACGATCAACACGATGGTCGATCAACTCAACGGCTTTGCCTCGGAGGTGACGCGCGTGGCGCGCGAGGTGGGCAGCGAGGGCAAGCTCGGCGGGCAGGCCGACGTGAAGGGCGTGGCCGGAACGTGGAAGGATTTGACGGATAGCGTTAATTCGATGGCCGGGAATCTGACGGGTCAGGTGCGCAACATCGCAGAGGTGACGACGGCAGTAGCGAATGGCGACCTGTCGAAGAAGATCACGGTGGACGTGCGCGGGGAAATTCTGGAGTTGAAAGACACGATCAATACGATGGTGGATCAACTCAACGCATTCGCTTCGGAAGTGACGCGCGTGGCGCGCGAAGTAGGTAGCGAGGGCAAACTCGGCGGGCAGGCCGACGTGAGAGGCGTGGCCGGAACGTGGAAAGATTTGACCGACAGTGTGAACTCGATGGCCGGTAATTTGACGGGTCAGGTGCGCAACATTGCAGAGGTGACGACGGCAGTAGCGAATGGCGACCTGTCAAAGAAGATCACGGTGGATGTGAAAGGCGAAATCCTTGAGTTGAAGAACACGATCAATACGATGGTGGATCAACTCGGCTCGTTCGCCTCGGAAGTGACGCGCGTGGCGCGTGAAGTCGGTACGGAAGGGAAACTCGGCGGACAGGCGCAGGTAACGGGCGTGGCGGGCACTTGGAAGGACTTGACCGACAACGTGAACTCGATGGCCGGGAACCTCACCGCGCAGGTGCGCAACATCGCGGACGTGACGACGGCAGTAGCAAATGGCGACCTGTCGAAGAAGATCACGGTAGCTGTGCGCGGGGAAATTCTGGAGTTGAAAGACACGATCAATACGATGGTGGATCAACTCAACTCGTTTGCGTCGGAAGTGACGCGCGTGGCGCGCGAGGTGGGTACGGAAGGAAAGTTGGGCGGGCAAGCGGAC
>DASWNS010000293.1:0-28636 GCA_036399115.1 Pyrinomonadaceae bacterium
ATCGTCGTGCTCAACCCTGTGACGGCGACGGTCGAGCGCGTCATCTCTTTGCAGTACAACCCCGACACGCTCTCGCGCAGTCTACAGATCAAAGGACTCGGCGCGGGCGGCGGCGACCGCTCGGAGGCGTTGCGCCTGACGGGTCCACCCGTCGAAACCATCAAACTCGACGCCGAGATAGACGCCACCGACCAACTCGAATTTCCCGAACAGAACCCGAACGCCGTACAGGTGGGGATTCACCCGCAACTGGCCGCGCTCGAAACGCTCGTCTACCCGACCACCGGCCAGATTCAGTCCAACATCAATCTCGCCCAATCGGGCACGCTCGAAATCACGCCGATGGAGTCGCCGCTGACGCTCTTCGTCTGGAGCAAGAGCCGCATTCTGCCCGTTCGCCTGACCGATTTCAGCGTCACGGAAGAGGCGTTCGACCCGCTCTTGAATCCGATTCGCGCGAAGGTCAGTATCGGCATGCGCGTCCTCAGCAGCGACGATCTCAAGCCCGCTCACAGAGGCCACAGCATCTTCATGGCTTACCACCAGCAGAAGCAACGTCTCGCCGCGCTCTACGACGGCGGCGCGCTCGGCGGCCTCGGCATCACCAAAATTCCCTGAGTCCGTGCGCCCGTAAAATTCACTGAGAGGGAGAGCTTATGTTTCCGTTTACGAGTCGTTACCACACAACCCGAACCGCGCAACTTGAGGGAGCCGACGGCGAGCCTGTCGTCTACCTGCGCCGCCGCTTCGTCCCTCCGCCCGAACGCTTCGAACTGCTCACCGAGCACGGCGTCACCGAAGGCGAACGACTCGACAACATCACGGCGCAGTATCTCGGCGACCCCGAACAGTTCTGGCGCATCTGCGACGCCAACGGGGCGATGCGTCCCGACGAGTTGACCGAAGCCATAGGCCGCCGCCTGCGTATCACGCTGCCGGAGGGATTCCAAACGCCGCATGCTTAAAGGCATCAACCTGACATTGATGATCGGACCCGGCGTGCCCGTCCCCGTGCCCGCAGAGGTGCTCGATGCGCTCACCAGCGTCACCGTGCAAACGTCTACGGCGCAGCAGCGCAGCGGCTTTAGTCTGACCTTCTCGCTCAGCAACAATTCGCCGCTGCAAACGATCTTCCTGCTCACGGCGGGGAGCCTGCCGCCCATCATGCGCGTCGTTATCGTCGTGACCATCAACGGCACGCCGGAGGTACTGATGGACGGCGTGATCACCAGGCATGAGATCACACCCGGCAACGACCCCGGCCATTCGACCCTCACGCTCTCCGGCGAAGACCTGCTCGCCCTGATGGACTTGATCGACTTCACGGGCATCCCCTACCCGGCCATGCCATACGAAGCGCGCGTCGCCCTCTGCATCGCCAAGTACGCCTTCTTCGGCATGATCCCGGCGGTGCTGCCGAGCGTCCTCATAGACATCCCGATCCCCGTCGAGCGCATACCACGACATCAGGGAACCGACCTCGCTTACATCAACTACCTCGCCGAGTTCGTCGGCTACGTCTTCTACCTGACGCCCGGACCGGAGCCTCTGATGAGCACGGCCTACTGGGGGCCGGAGATCAAGGTGGGCACGCCGCAGCCCGCGCTCAGCATCAACATGGACGCACACTCGAACGTCGAGACGCTGAACTTCAACTTCAAGCCCGATCAGGCGACGCTGCCCATCATCTTCATCCAGAATCAACTGACCAAAGTGCCGATCCCGATTCCCATTCCGCCGATCACGCCGCTCAACCCGCCGCTCGGCGTGGTGCAACCGTTCCCGCAAAAGATCGAATTCATCAGCGAGACGGCCAAGTACAACCCGATTCAGGGCGCGCTCGTGGGCTTGGCGAAGGCGGCGAAGACGGCGGACACCGTCGAGGCCACCGGCTCGCTCGACGTGATGCGCTACGGGCGGCTGTTGAAGGCGCGCAAGCTGGTCGGCGTGCGCGGCGCGGGGCTGGCCTTTGACGGCCTCTACTATGTCAAGAGCGTGACGCACGAGATCAAGCGCGGCGAGTACAAGCAGAGTTTCGAGTTGAGCCGCAACGGGCTGATTTCCATTACTCCGAAGGTTCCAGTATGAGCACTATTAAAAAATATTACGGCAAGTATCGCGGCACGGTCATCAACAACCTCGACCCGATGCAGATGGGGCGCATCCTCGTTATCGTGCCGGACGTGTCGGTGATCCCTTCCAGTTGGGCGATGCCCTGCGTGCCTGTGGCGGGCATCCAGACGGGGATGTACGCCGTCCCGATAATTGGCTCCGGCGTGTGGGTCGAGTTTGAGCAGGGCGACCCGGATTATCCGATCTGGAGCGGGTGCTTCTGGGGCAGCGCGGCGGAGATTCCCGTGCTCGCGCGCCTCGCGCCGCCCGTTATTCCGAGCATCACCTTGCAGACGCCCCTGCAAAACGGGCTGACCATCAGCGACGTGCCCGGACCAACTGGCGGCATCATGATCAAGAGTACGACCGGCGCGGCCATCATCGTCAACGACACGGGCATTTATATCCAGAACGGCAAGGGCGCATCCATCGTCATGGTCGGACCCTCCGTGACGATCAACGCGGGCGCCATGACCATCATTTGAGACGCGACTACGTACGCGCCGCGCGTTTCCGGCGGCACGCACGCGCGCAGACATGCTAACGGGAGGACAAGACAGATGCCGGGATTTCTCTTACACGTCGGCGCGACGGTGATGTGCGCGCACGGGGGGCAGGCGCAGCCCGCTGTTCCGAATCCGCGCGTGCTCGTGAGCGGCCAACCGACCGTGACGATAGCCAGCCCCTACATCGTCGCCGGGTGCGCGATGCCGCCGCCCTCAGCGGGTAATGGTCCATGCGTCACGGCGCAGTTCGTAACGGCGGCCACGCGCGTCTTCTCGAACGGGCAGCCGCTCCTGCTTATCGACAGTCAGGCGGTCTGCGTCCCGACCGGCACTCCGCTCATCCCCTCCGTGACGCAGGTACGCGTCACCGGAATGTAAGGCGAGGCCACTTCAATGAACGTTGACTTTCCATACCACTTCGATGGGAGCGGGCGCACGGCGCGCGTCGAGGGCGACGCGCACATCCGCGACCTCATCGAGCAGGTGATCTTCACCATGCCCGGCGAGCGGGTCAATCGCCCGACCTTCGGCTGCGGCCTCGCCCAACTCGTCTTCGCCCCCAACTCCTTCGAGTTGGCCGCCGCCTCGCAGCTTCTCGTACAGAGTTCCCTCCAGCAATGGCTCGGCGATCTGATTCAGGTTGAAGACGTGCAGGTGGAGGCGGAAGACTCTACGCTGCGTGTAGTCGTGCAGTATGTCGTGCGGCGCACGCAGGGGCGCGAGGTGGTCAGGTTCGCACGCGGAGGGACGAGCGCATGAAATACTTCTGCTGCGAGGAGCGGCGTCGTAACGCCGTCGCCGCCCACCCGACTTTGAACGGCATCGAGTTTCTCGAAGTCTCCGACGACCCGGCTAACCCGCCGGAGCAAAGGCAGCGCACACTCCACGTGCATTTCATCAAAGACCTCGCGCCCGACGCTCTCACCGTTCAGAACATACGGATCGAAGGCGGCGAACGCATCCGTCAGATCAAAGCCACGAAGATCACCGTCGCGCCCGCAGGCGTGGCGAACGTCGTCTCCGTAGAGGTTGAGCGCGCGGGCGACTTTTCAACCTACACGCTCCGCCTCGTCAAGAGCAGCGACGATGCGGACACGCCGGACGGTTTCGATCCGGTTCTCTCCGCCGTCGATTTCTCCTTCAAGGTCGCCTGTCCGAGCGACTTCGACTGCGAGGACGCGAGCGCGTGCCCGCCGGAGCATCTGCCGCAGCCCTTGATCAACTATCTCGCCAAAGATTACGCCAGCTTCCGGCAGTTGATGCTCGACCGCATGTCCGTGCTCATGCCGCAATGGACCACGCGCAATCCCGCCGATCTCGGGGTCGCGCTCGTCGAGATGCTGGCCTACGTCGGCGACCACCTGAGCTACCAGCAGGACGCCGTGGGGACGGAAGCCTATCTCGGCACGGCTCGCCGCCGCACCTCCGTCCGACGCCACGCGCGTCTCGTAGATTACCGCATGCACGACGGCGCGAACGCGCGCGCGTGGGTGCAGGTGCAGGTCGAGGGCGGCAACGTCGAACTCGACAAAGGGGCGCAAATCTTTTCCCGTCTCCCGCATCTTCCGCAAAGAATCCAGCCCGCCTCTCTGGACTACGACGTGGCGACGGCGGCGCGTCCCGTCGTCTTCGAGACGATGCAGAAGGCGACGCTCCACTTCGCGCACAACACGATCTTTTTTCACACGTGGAGCGACGAGCGTTGCTGCCTGCCGAGGGGTGCGACGCGCGCCACGCTCAGAAACGAAGGCGACACGCTCGCCGCGCTCGCCGTCGGCGACGTGCTCATCTTTGTCGAGACGCGGAACCCGCAAAACGGCAACGCCGCCGAGGCCGACCCCGCCCACAGACATGCCGTGCGCCTGACCAAAATCAAGCCCGCCACCGACCCGCTCTACACGGAGGCCGACGGCGTCGAGCCTTTGCGCGTGCTCGACATCGAGTGGGCGGCTGATGATGCCCTGCCCTTTCCGCTCTGCCTGTGGGAGGTGGAGACGGGCGGCGAGGCGAATGAGAAGACGCCCGCCAGCGTCGCGCTCGGCAACATCGTGCTCGCAGACCACGGCCTCTCCATCGCGGGCGAAACTTTCGACGCCGTTCCCCCGCACGATCCCGCGCTCAATCGTGCCGCATCTCACGGGTCGGATTCCTGCGCAGAACGAAAGACCAGGCCGTCGCCCCCGCGCTTTCGCCCGCAGCTTGCACAGCGTCCTCTCGCCTACGTTGCGCCTTTCGACCCGGCACAACCGTCCATCTCTGCCAGCGCCGCGATGAACTGGCCGGTGTCGGAGTTTGTCCCGGCCATCAGCCTGACGGGCGCGCTGAACGCACAGACGGCCACATGGCTGCCACAGGGCGACCTCCTTGCAAGCGAGGCGGGCGCGACCGAGTTTGTCGTCGAAGTCGAGACGGACGGGACGGCATACGTGCGCTTCGGCGACGACCGCTTCGGCTCGCGCCCTCCAACCGGCACGATCTTCACGGCTGACTATCGCGTGGGCGGCGGCGTCGCGGGCAATGTCGGCGCGGGCGCGCTCGCGCACATCGTCACCAACCATGCGGGCGTCGTCGGGGTGACGAATCCGCTCCCTGCGCGCGGCGGCGTCGCGCCCGAATCAATCGAGCAGGTGCGACAGAACGCGCCCTACGCCTTTCGCACGCAACAGCGCGCCGTGACGGCGAAAGACTACGCCGAGGTGGCTGAGCGCCACGCGGGCGTGCAGCGCGCCGCCGCGACGATTCGCTGGACCGGCAGTTGGCGCACCGTCTTCCTGACCGTGGATAGACTCGGTGGCGCAGACGTGGATGCCGATTTCGAACAGGAGATGCGCGCTCATCTCGAACGATACCGGATGGCCGGGCATGACGTGGAGATAGACGCGCCGCGCTACGTTTCGCTCGAAATCGAAATGACGGTCTGCATCAAGCCGGGCTATTTGAAGAGCGATGTGCGGCGCGCGCTCCTTGAGTTGTTCAACCGCCACACGCGCCCCGACGGGCGGCGCGGCGTCTTTCACCCGGACAATTACAGCTTCGGGCAGACCGTCTTCCTCAGTCCGCTCTATGCCGCCGCGCAGTCGGTTGACGGCGTGGACTCGGTCGAGATCAAGAGGTTTGCGCGACGCGGGGAGACGGGCGACGCTGCCCTTGAGGCGGGCAAGCTTGAGTTGAGCCGTCTTGAGATCGCGCGGCTCGATAACGACCCGAACTTTCCCGAACGCGGAGTCTTTCAACTGACTCTGAAGGGGGGACGATGAGCACTGCCTTAGACCCGACCCTGCATCATCTGGACGACTGCGGCTGCTGCGAAGGCGTGGCGGCGCGCACGCCCGTCGAAATTTTCAACCGACCGGGACTCTCCGCGATTGCCTATCGCGCAGGCCGCCACGCGCAGTTCAAGCAGACGCTGCTGGCGCGCCTGTCGAACAAAGACCGGCCTGCCCTCGCCCGGCTCACCACGCGCGACGCAGACGACTTCTCCATCGCGCTGCTCGATGCGTGGGCGACCGTCGCCGATGTGCTCACCTTCTATCAGGAGAGAATCGCCAACGAGTCTTATCTGCGGACGGCCACCGAGCGTCTCTCGCTGCTGGAACTGGCGCGGCTCATCGGATACGAGTTGCGTCCGGGGGTGGCGGCCAGCGCGTATCTGGCCTTCACGATTGAAGAGGTGCCGGGCGCGACGCGCGAGATGGCGGCGGCTCTCGGCGTGCCGCGAGAGACGACGATTGACCCCGGAGTGAAGGCGCAGAGCGTGCCGGGTCCCGGCGAGCGCGCGCAGATGTTCGAAACCGTCGAGCGCATAGAGGCGCGCGCCGGGTGGAACGAGATCAGGCCGCGTCTGACCGAACGGCAAGTGGTGAAGTTGAACGCGGGCGCGCTCTATTTCGAAGGGCTGGCGACCGGACTCAAGAAGGGCGACGGGCTGCTCATCACCGAGGACGACTATCACGAGTCTATGTTTCGGGAAGTCTCAGAGGTGACGCTCGAACCCGAACTCACGCGCACGAAGGTGCATCTGAAGCCTACGGAACTGCAAACTTTTGCCAACATCAAGATTCAACTCGGCGCGCTCACGACGGCTGTGACCAGCGCGGTGACGCAGAAATTTATCGGGCAGACCGTCCGCGCGCGCGACCTGCGCGCCAGCGCGCTCAGCCAGAAGTTTCAGATCGCCGATCTGTTCGACAATATCCTCGCCGTCCGGCAACCGCCGCCCGCCGTGCTCGCGCTGCGAACCCGCGCCTCCATCTTCGGCCACAATGCGCCGCGTTGGGAGTCGCTGCCCGCCGTGCAGCGCATCGGCGAGTACGTGGCGGTTGACGGTGGAGTCGATCCGTCAAACGTGGAGTTCAAAGGGGGCGTCTACAGGAACCGTGCCAACAGTTGGGCGGAGGAATCTCTCTACGATTACCACCGGCTACCGGGCGAACCGGCGAACAAGCACGACATCTATCTCGACGCTGCCTACCCGTCCATCGTCAAGGGTAGTTGGATCGTGCTCAAGCAGGATGATGATGCCTACGCTTATCAGGTGAAGGCGACGAGCGAAGTCTCACGCGCTGACTACACGCTGAGCGGCAAGTCCACGCGCCTGAGGCTCGACCGCTTCACCGGCCTCGGCAACTTCCGCATCCGCCGCACGACCGTCCACGCGCAGAGCGAGGAACTGGCGCTGGCGCGCCTGCCCATCGAGACTCCTGTGGCGGGCAAGGAGCTAGACCTCGAAACGTGGGTTGACGGCCTCTCCGAAGGACAGAGCATCATCGTCTGCGGAGAACTCGACGACGCAAGCGGCGTCAACGCCTGCGAGCATGCGTTGATCAAGGATGTCGAGCACGTGCTGGAGACGGAAGGATTCACGCGGCTCACGCTCGTCGCCCCGCTCGAAAATTCATACGTGCGCGCGACCGTCAAGATCAACGCCAACGTCGCACTGGCGACTCACGGCGAAACCGTTACCGAACCGCTCGGAAGCGGCGACGCCGGGCGCGTCTTCCAGCGTTTCACGCTGCGCCAGCCGCCGCTCACATACGTCAGCGCGAAGACGCCCACGGGCAGCGCGACGACCCTCAGCGTGCGCGTCAACGGGCTGCTCTGGCACGAGGTTCCATCCTTCTACGGTCATGGTGCGGACGAGCGTATCTACATCACACGCACGGACGACGACGGCAACACGACCGTGCAGTTCGGCGACGGGCGCACGGGCGCGCGACTCCCGACCGGGCAGGACAACGTGACCGCCACCTACAGGAAAGGCACCGGGCTGGCCGGGCTTGTCCGCGCAAATCAACTCTCGCAGTTGATGACGCGCCCGCTCGGCGTGCGGGGCGTCATCAACCCTTCGGCTGCGAGCGGGGCTGCCGATAGAGAAGAACGCGACGAGGCGCGTCGTAACGCGCCCCTGACCGTTATGACACTCGAACGCGTCGTCTCGCTCGCCGACTATGAAGACTTCGCGCGCGCCTTCGCCGGGATCGGTAAGGCGCAGGCGACATGGACCTGGAACGGCGAGCAGCGCGGCCTCTTCCTGACGCTCGCCGGGGCGAACGGCGCAGAGATCGAAAGCCCGCTCGACAAAAACCTCCTCGCCGCCCTGCGTGCGTCGGGCGACCCCGCAGTGCCGCTCGAAGTCGCTTCATACCAGCCGCGCCTCTTCCGTCTGAAAGCGAAAGTGCGCGTCCACCCGGACTACCTGCCGGAGAATGTCCTGCGGGAAGTCGGGCGAAACCTGCGCGCCCGTTTCTCTTTCGACGCGCGGGCGTTTGGCCAGCCCGTCGCGCTGAGTGAAGTCATCGGTTGTATGCAGCGTGTGGCCGGAGTCGTGGCGGTTGACGTGGACGAACTCTACCGCACGGGCGAGACGGCCACCTTAAACACGCGCCTGCCCGCCGCCGCGCCGCGCGCCGGAAGTCGGCAGGCCGCGCCCGCCGAACTGCTCACGCTCGATCCCGGCGCGCTCGCTCTGGAGGTGATGCAATGAGTTTCGACAAGGAAAAACTTTACGCACTGCTTCCGGCAGTCTACCGCCTGCGCGACGACGAGCAGGGCAAGCCGCTCAAGGCTCTGCTGTCGGTGATCGCGGAGCAGGTCGCCGTGCTCGAAGAAGACCTCGAACAACTCTACGACGATCAGTTTATAGAAACCTGTGCCGAGTGGGTTGTGCCCTACATCGGCGACCTCGTGGGCGCACGCGGGTTGCAGACGTGGCCGGAGGCGACCTTCAGCCATCGCGCGCAGGTGGCGAATACGCTGGCTTACCGTCGCCGCAAAGGAACGGCGGCGATGCTCGAGCAGTTGGCGCGCGACGTGACGGGCTGGCCTTCAAACGTCGTCGAGTTCTTCGAACTTCTCTCGACGACGCAGTACATGAACCACATCCGCCTGCGCCATCCCGTCGAGGTTGATCTGCGCGGCTGGAAAGCTCTGCATCCGGCCACGGTTGACCTGCGCGATTGGGAAGCTCTGGAACTTCTAGACACTCCCTTCGAGCGTCTCGCACACACGGCGGACGTGCGCCACATCGAGACGCGCCGGGGTCTTTACAACATCCCCAACGTCGCCATTTTTCTCTGGCGTCTCGCCGGTTACCTGCTGACCGATGCGCCCGCTCACCGGCTCGATGCGCGTCGCTTCCGTTTCAACCCGCTCGGCTTCGACACACCGCTCTACAACCGCACGGTCACCGAAAAAGAGATCACGCACCTCGCCGAAACGGTCAACGTCCCCGCGCCCTTGCGCCGACGCCTGCTCGAACGCGATCTCGAACTCCACTACGGCGCGAACCAGAGTTTTCATCTCAAGGTTGACGACGTGCCGATTGACGCCGACGCCATACGCATCTGCAACCTCTCGGACGACGGCGCGGGCTGGCTCGATAAGGCGAACGACAAACACGTCGTCGATCCCGTGCTCGGTCGCATCATGCTGCCCGAAGGCGTCTACGCCGACCCCGCGAAAGTTCGCGTCAGTTTTCGCTATGGCTTCAGCGCCGAGATGGGCGGCGGCCAATACGGTCGCGCCTCAACCTTCACGAACGATCTCGAACCGCTGCTCAAAGTCCCCACCCACCATGCGATGCTACAGGACGCGCTCGACAACCTCGACGGCAACGGCGTGGTCGAGATCGAAAACAACGAATACTACTTCGAACAATTCTTCATCAACGCCGCAGCCGACGGCAAAGTGGAGTTGCGCGCGGCGGACGAGCGGCGGCCTGTTATCGCAGCGACCGGCGACTTTTGGATCACGGGCGGCGACGGCTCGGAGGTGACGCTCAACGGGTTGGTGTT
Source organism: Pyrinomonadaceae bacterium (assembly GCA_036399115.1). GTDB lineage: Bacteria > Acidobacteriota > Blastocatellia > Pyrinomonadales > Pyrinomonadaceae > JAIVJZ01. The sequence goes on from DASWNS010000293.1 coordinate 9,911, forward strand.
AGCCGGGGGCACTGTGCGCGTGCCGCTTGAGAAGCCGGGGGGACAGCCGAATGAACTCCGTGTGCTACGCATCAGCCATTGCACTCTGCTGCCCGGCGCGACGCCCGCCATCGGGAACGTGCCCGCGCAAAGCCCTACGGTTCGCATACGCATTGACGCGCCGAACGTCACGGTTGAGATTGACCGTTCCATCGTCGGCATGATTCGCGCCGTCGAAGGAGCGCGCGTCCGTATCACCGACAGCATCCTCGACGCGGGCGCGGAAAGCAGTCCGGCTTACGCTGACCCTGCGCTGGCGGCGGGCGCGTCGCTCCACATCTCGAACTCCACCGTCGTCGGCAGGGTTCACACCGAGTTGATCGAAGCGTCAAACACGATCTTCATGTCGGGCGCGGACGCTTCCGACCCTTCCCTGCTGCCGCTCAGAGTCGAGCGTTTGCAGGAGGGCTGCGTACGCTTCTCTTATGTCCCGCCCGGCTCAAGAGTGCCGCGCCAGTATCATTGCCAGCCGCTTCAGGGAGACACGGCGGAGCAGCGCGCACGCGTGCGTCCTCTCTTCGAATCGCTCACCTACGGCGACGCGGCCTACTGCCAGTTAAGCCCGCGCTGCGCTGCGGAGATTCGACAGGGCGCAGACGACGAGGCGGCGATGGGCGCGTTTCACCATCTTTACGAGCCGCTGCGCGAGGCCAATCTGCGTGCGCGGCTCGATGAATATCTGCGCTTCGGCCTCGAAGCCGGAATCATCTACGCGAGTTGAGGCGGGAACCGTTTATCTCGCGCGTCTGTGAACCTCTAACGCTGTCAGAGGAAACCTCACAGTCACACTTCCAGAAGTTTTTGCCGTGTCTTGGCGTGCCGGGGTGGAATCAGTTTTTAATTTTCTTATCAGCATAGATTCGGAGGATAGTAATGAAAGGTGATTTCAGCCGTAGAACTTTTGACCGTGCGAAACGCTATAGCGGCGTCCTCATGCAGCAGGGGCGCGTCCAACTCGATGCCGACTGGAACGAGCAGCTAGCCATCCATCAACACCGCACCGAGACGGAGACGAAGGACGTGATCGGCCTCTGCGGCGTCCCTAAAAATTCGGACGGTTTCAGACTCCAGCCGGTTACGCCTGCGAACATGTCGGCCACCACCGACCTCCTCATCTTCCCCGGACGCATCTACGTTAACGGTCTGCTCTGTGAAGCTGATGCCGAACCGGTCGCCATCACGGGCTTCACTCCGGCGGGTGCGATTGTCGCCCACATGAGCGCAGACGGTCGCGCCTTCGAGTCCGGCCAGTGGGTTGAGATCACGGGCGACGACGAAGCGAAGACCCTACGGCTGATCACCGCCGTAGATGCCGCGCAGAACAGCCTGAGCTTTGACAAGGCACCGCCGAACTACACTCCGAGCCAGCACCCGCACCTGCGCCGTCTCACGACTTATCTCACGCAGCCCGACCTGCCTGCGCCCGCGCAAGCCGCATCCTACGGCGAAGAGGAAGCGGCCACTCTGGAGTTGGGAGAGGAATATTATCTCGCTTACCTGCATGTCCGCGAGCAGCACATCACCGCGCTCGAAGACCCGAGCATCCGCGAGAAGGCGCTCGGTGGTCCAGACACGACGACGCGCATCAAGAACGTCTGGCAGGTCGAACTGCTGCCCGTCGCCATTCCCGACGACGGCGCGCTCAGTTGCGAGACGGAGTTCCCCGAATGGACTGCCCTCAACGCCCCGTCCACCGGCACGTTGAACGCGCGCACCTCGCCCGCAGACATCCCGACCGACCCGTGCCAGCTCCCGCCGGGCGCGGGTTATCGTCGTCTCGAAAATCAACTCTACCGCGTAGAGATACAGAAGGGCGGCGAGCGCGACGGGGCGACCTTCAAGTGGTCGCGCGAGAACGGCTCCATTCAAACGACCATCACGGAGATCAACGGCAATATCGTCACCGTCGCCGATCTCGGCAGAGACGAAGTGCTCGGCTTCGCGGGCGGCCAATGGGTCGAGTTGGTTGACGACGAATCGGAGCTACAGGGCGAGCCGCGCCCGCTCGCCTTCATCAACTCGATTGATCTATCTTCGCGCGAGATTACGCTCGACACCGATGCCACAAGCCTCGCGGGGAAGAAAAATCTGCGCCTGCGACGTTGGGACCAGTCGGGCGGCAAGGCGGGCGCAGACGGCCTCACGATGTCTGATGATTGGCTCTCGCTCGAAGGCGGCGTGGAGGTGCGGTTCTCCGACGGCACGTATCGCGCGGGCGATTACTGGTTGATCCCGGCGCGCACGGCGACGGCTGACATCGAGTGGCCGTCCGACTCCGCCTCCGGCGATGCTCCTTTACCGCAACCGCCCCATGGCGTCCGTCAATACTACTGCCGCCTCGCGCTGTTTCGCGTAGACGATGCCATACTCTGGCTCGTCGAAGATTGCCGCGATTTCTTCCCCGCGCTCACGGACATCTGCGCCGAAGATGTCTGTTTCGATAATTCAAACTGTGACCTGCCGAACGCCGAGACGGTGCAGGACGCCATCGAAGCGCTCTGCGGCGCAAACGATCTGCGTTTCCACAACAAGCACCTGCACGGTTGGGGCATCGTCTGCGGCTTGCAGGTCAACTGTGGTCCGAACGAGCCGGAGTCGCCGCGCCGTTACGTCACCGTGCGCTCCGGCTACGCGATTGACTGTGAAGGCAACGACATCATTCACAGAAACGACGAACCCGTCAACATTCTGGAGATGATTCAAGCCTACAACTTGCAGCATCCGAACGCGCCCATCTTGCAGGGCGACGGCGAAGTCTGTCTCGTCCTCAATACCGATGGGCAGAATCCCTACGCTCTGGAGAAATACGACCCCGCATGGAAGTCTTGGAAGTCGGCGCTGGAAGGCACGCTCTTCAAGGATTTCTTTCAGGACTGCCTCGGCAACCTGCTCCTGTTCTTCAAGGAGGAACTCTCGCCCAAGCCCGGCGAAGCAAATCTCCTCGTCAGCCCCACGCAGAAACTCATCACGTCGCTGCTCAATCTGGTGGTGCAACTCTTCAACCCGACCAATGGCAGGTATGTCTACCTCTCCGGCGAGCAGAACGTGGAGATCGACAGCACGGAACATACCATCCTCAAAAACTTTTATGAGAAGTTGCGCGGGCTGCTCCAGAGTCACACCTTCTGCGCCATGTTCGATCAGGCGACGCCGTTCCCCGTCTATCCCTACAGCATGTACAACGGCTCGGACAGCGTGCCCACCTACATCCCGACCATCTTCGGCAAAGGCTTTCATCGTCGCCTGCGCGTGCATCCCGGCGGGAAGCTCGCCTATACGGTCGGCGCGGCCAACAAGATTCACGTCTACGACCTTGAGAGAAATGAGATGGTTGAGGAGTTCGAGTACCCCATAGGCAACGCCGTCGTCAGAGACGTGGCCTTCTCGCCCGACGGTAACCAATTGTATGCCATCGCCACCGTCAACAATAAGGAGAGCAGTTTCTCCGTCTTCGACGTGCAGATCGGCTCCGGGTCGGTCAAGCACGTCTGGCGCAAGAAAGGGATTCTCTGCGACTTTCTCCTCGTCACGCTCGCCACGGCAGAGGACGGCAAAGTCTACGGCGTAGGCCGTGGCCGTGGTCTGTACATCCTCCACATGGAGAAGTCCGAGCCGGACGCCACGCTCTTCGGCCAGTCATTCAACGCGAGCGGGCATCTGGTGGTCGTGCGGCGCGGGGCGCAGCAGTTTGCCTTCGCCACCGCGCAGGAGCCGGGGAACTCGCTCGACCAGTACAATCATGTCCGCCGTTTCAACCTGCTCAACGCGAACGAAAATCCGATGTTCTTGCAGCTACAGATTCAGGGGCAGAGCGTCTCCGGGCAGGACGACATCGCCGTCGCTTCCGACGATAAGAACGCAAAGCTCTACGTCGTCACAAACCCGCCCTCGTTCTCGGACAACAATCATCTCATCATCTTCAACAACGCGTTTTCGGCCTCGCCCCCGACGCAGCAGTTCATCAACCTCGAAGAGAAGACCGGCATGCGTCTGGCCTACAACTACCCGACGCAGAATTTGATGATCACCTACTCCGACAGCTATCAGGTGCGGCTCGTCGGGCAGAACAACCAGTTGGTCGCAGGGCACCGGCAGGCCGTGCAGATCGCGCCCACCTCGATAGCCACGACGCCAGACCAAAAGCGCGTCCTCGTCCTCAACTACGGGAGCAATACGATCACCTCGTTGCGCGCCGACCTCGTTAAGGCCAACTCTTTCCCGCCGCTCGAAGGCGTCTCCGGTCTGGGACCCTATCGCGACCAGATACTTCTGGCCTTCGTCGATCTCTTCGGCGGGCTGCTGCAATACCTGAAGGACTGCCTCTGCGACCACTTCCTCGTTGACTGTCCGGAGTGCGATGAGGCAGACAAGATTTATCTGGCCTGCATCAGCATCAGGCAGGAGGAGGTCTATCAAGTCTGCAACTTCTCCCGGCGCAAGTACGTCAAGAGTTTCCCGACCGTCGAATACTGGCTCTCGCTCGTGCCCGTTATTCCCCTCGTCGGCAAATTCGTGGAGCAGTTCTGCTGCACCATTCTGCCGGAGTTCTTTGTCGGTAAATACAAAACCTCGGCTGCCGCCAACGCCGCCGCGCCCTCGCAGAACAAGTTGAGCAGCGAGGCCATGTACAAGATTTCCAGCGTGCTGCAACAGACCAGTTTCGGAAATATGTTTGGCGACGCGCTCAAAAAGTTCGGATGGATCGGCGGTCAACTCATCGGCGACTGGTTCGAGTGCGTTTTTAAACGACAGAACTTACCTTCCGGCGAGATAGATCGAGGTGGGGAAGGGTCGCCGGGAACGACCGGGATGGCGCAGTTATCCGAAAACGAAATGGAGCGCGATCCCTGCAACTGGTGCGGCAATCTTGTTCGCTATATCTGCCCGCCGCGCACTCAGGGTGAAGGCCGCGACGCGACAGGAGCGAGCGTCGAAACCGATTTTAGACGGGATGCGACTTTTACCGCTGCCTCAGCCGAGACTGTGTTGATGGAAAGAACTGCGTCCGGTTCGCAGACCGAAGGCGTCTCCGCCAGTGAGGATGTCTTAAGTCTGCGCAACGAGATGGCCGCCCTGCGTGAAGAGTTCGCACGCACGCAAGGGAGCTACGCGGGCGCGTTGGCCGCACGCGACGCCACCATCGCCTCGCTCGAAGCCACCACACGCGACTTACAGGCCAGCCTTGCGACCCTCAGCGAATTACAGGAGAAGGTCAACTCGCTGACACCCACACGCCGCAAGCCGCGCCAGAGAACCAAAAAAGAGGACAAGTCCGCGCAATAAGAGCTGCGCCCACGCAGTTTCAGACGAAGACAGGCAACAGCCGCCCGGCAGACCCAGATAGACGCCGATTCAAACTCATTTTTGATCCGCGTCTTTCCGCGTCCATCGGCGGCTTATTCTTTGACGCATCGGCCTGACCCCTCAAAGGTCTTAACCCGTCGCCCAACTCAACAGTCACAACCAAGAACGCTCTGCGCAAAAGATAAGCATTCTGTTCAATATCTGCTAACTGCTATGGGTAGCCCTAAAGACACCATGAACCTGATTCCCGCTTGCTACAATTGTAATCTTTGGAAGTTCAACTTAAACGCCTAATTCCCTGCTAAATAAAGGCTAAGAGAAATCCGCGCATGCGCTAACATTTTCTTGACTATTTTCAGCCGGATCGGATATAAGGGCGGGCATGGCTGAATTGACAACATCGCAAGTCGCCGCGCTCCTCGGCGTCGGCGCGTCCACCGTGCGACTCTGGTGTACCTTGAAGCGATTCCCAAGTGCGTACGAGGTGCAATCGCCCCGAGGCCCGTTCTGGCTCATCCCTGAGGGAGACTTGGAAGGATTCGTCGTGCCAAAGCGCGGGAGGCCGAGGAAATCCACTGGCTTAGTCGCTACGGTCCCGCCAGCCGAGGAGGACAAAGCCGCATGAAGACCATCGCCATCGCAAACCAAAAGGGCGGCGTCGGTAAGACTACAACCGCAGTGAATCTCGCCGCCTGCCTCGCCCGGCTCGGGCGGCGCACGCTCCTCGTCGACCTCGACCCGCAGGCCAACGCCACAGACCATCTCGGCTTCGAAAATCCGGAGGGCGAGTTGCATAGCTCCTACGCCTTGATCTCTGAAAAAATGCCCGATATGTCAAGCATCTTGCGGGCTGTCGGGCCGAACCTCCAGATCGCCCCCGGCCACATCGCGCTCGCCGAGATTGACATCAAGCTGTTCTCTTCCCTTAACCGGGAGACGCGCCTGCTACGCGCGCTCAGTCAGGTCGAAAATCAGTTCGATTTCGTGATCATAGATTGCGCGCCGTCGCTCGGCATCTCCACTGTCAATGCCTTCTGCGCCTCTACGCACATTATTATCACTATTCAAACCAACTGGTTTGCCTACGAAGCCCTGAAGCGCCTGATGGCGATCGCCTCGGACGTTATGGAAGAATCAAACCCCAATCTGGAGATATACGCGTTGGCGACGCTGCACCGGGCGAACGTAAACGTCAATCGTGAGGTGCTACAGAAAATTCAGGAAGACTTCGGAGGACTAGCAATCTCTGCGGTGATTCCCCACACAGCCACGCTCGCCGAAGCATCTGTGGCCAAACAGCCGATCATCGACTACGCCCACGGGAGCAAAGGCCACCAGGCTTACCAGAAACTAGCCGAGGAGATAATTAGCCGTGTCGAGCGACAACAAACCGAAGAAGCGCAAGTTTCCTGAAATTCCGAGCGTGCGCGCGACGCCGGGCGAGACGACGGCGACGCAGAACACGGTCAAGCGGATGCTGGGACGGTTGCCGCTGGAGCGCGAAGGAACTGAGGTCGAGCCGCACCCAGCATCACCCACCAACCACCCACCAACCACCCACCAACCACCCACCAACCAACCCATCGCACCCGAAAGAAACTTCTCCCGTGTGCCAAACTCGATAGCCCTCTCTGGCATCCCCTCCGGTCTTTTTCGCGGCGAGAGCAAGAAGTTGTATGACGCCCTCTATCAAAGGACACGCGGCGCGGTCGTGCCCCGCCGGGCTATCAGAGCCACCCAAAGCGAGTTGATGGGATGGGCTAACATTAGCCTCAATACTTTGAAAGCGCATATCCGGCATCTGTCATCGATAGGCCTCCTGAAAGTCCATTATAGACGCGGAGAATCGACGGGCGCTGACTATGAAATCTTCACCCTGGAGGACAGACCACCCACCAACCACCCACCAACCACCCAACCACCAACCACCAACCAAAATTTGGGATCACCCACCCACCAGAATCTGGTCTTGGGTGGTGGGTCTCAAGTAACTGTAGAATCAACACTTGCCGCATCTCCCAAGACTTCTTTTAAGACTAAAGAAGAGAATTCTGATGATGACGCTCCCGCGCGCACTTTCCTCGCCAAATTGGTCGAGGCCGAAAGGGAACTAACGGGCAAGGCCTCGACGAGCGGTGAGAAGTGGGAAGAGCTAGCCGAAGTACTTATCTCGGAGCTGCGGATCGCAGCCGCACGCACAACCGTCTCAAACGTGCCTGCGTTCCTCGCCGAGCACCTGCGCCGTCGCCTCTGGAAGGTGGACAAGGCGCGCGCCGCCGAGATGGCGGCCAGCCAGCCTGAGCAAGAAGGCGTTGCGCCTGCACTCACGACCGAGGAGAAGCAGAAGTGCCCGGACTGCGCCGGTGTCGGCTTCTGGTATCCGGAAGGGCCGGAGAAGGGCGTCGCCAGATGCTCACACCTGAAACTACATTCCCTCTTAGCAGGACAGTGACCCGCCTAAGTACCGCCGCGTTTCACAGAGCTATACGACGCGCAATTTGTTAATTATTGAGCTAAAAGGCATGTCACAAGGCCAATCAATAAGGCCAGTCAAATCGAACGTTCGAGATAATTGTCCTTCTGAAAAGTAACTTTATCTTGAATCAATGTCCCCGCGTCACCCTGAAAAAGCATCCGCAAATTTCGTTTCACATAGGTTTCACACACAAAAGCTCTGTTTTTTCTGCAATTAAAAAGGTTATTTATGTTAGCGAGAGCTAATTCCGATAATGCTTATTTTACGAAATCAATTTGACTGCGTTTTCACGCGAGGCATTTCGGCGCATGCGCCTCATCTCGCACGACGCTCGGGGCGAAGTCGAGGACGCGGGGTAGGCTAACCCGGACATGAATTTCCGCTTCACAATGTTCGACCCGGCGTCGCCCGGTTACATCTTCAACCTCCAAGCGAAGGGCTTGTGGCGCAGGCGTCTACCATCTCGGCTTCTCCGCTGGCCGCGACCCCATCGTCTATTCGGCAGCGACGCCGCCGTCTGTACCGTGCAGTTACAGACCAGGTAAGAGGGGAAGGGGAGGCCGTTCGGTAAAACTCGATTTAGCGTCTGGGCGTGATCTTCCAGAGTTCGCCATTGGCCTCATCCGTAACCACGTAGAGCGTTCCGTCGTGACCTTGACGCACGTCGCGGATCCGCTGCCCGCGCTCTGTCAGCAGATGCTCTTCGCCCACGACGCGATTCTCTTTGATGACCAGCCGCACGAGCCTTGTTGATACCAGACCGCCGATGAACAGGCTGCCGCGCCACTGCGGAAAAGCGTCGCCCGTGTAGAACTGCGCGCCCGAAGGCGCAATTACCGGGTCCCAGTAATAGACCGGCTGCTCATAACCTTCGCGCGCCGTGACGGCTCCCGTGATCGGCTCGCCCGAATACTCTTCGCCGTAGGTGGCGACCGGCCAGCCGTAATTCTTACCACGCTCGATCAGGTTCAACTCGTCGCCGCCCTTCGCGCCGTGCTCGACTGTCCACAGCCGCCCACGGTCGTCGAAGGCCGCCGACTGAAGGTTTCGGTGTCCGAGCGTCCATATTTCAGGCAGCGCGCCGGATTGTTTGGCGAAAGGATTGTCGGCGGGCACCGAACCGTCAGGGTTGATGCGAATGATTTTGCCGAGATGACTGTTGAGATGTTGCGCTTGAGGGCGAGTGATTGTTTTGTCGAAGCGGTCGCCGAGCGTGATGTAGAGCATTCCGTCCTGCCCGAAGGCGAGCCGCGAGCCGAAGTGCAGGCCGTTGTTGTAAGTCGGCATCGCCCGGAAAATGATGCGGACTTGATCGAGATTACGCCGGTCTTCGGTTAACCTGCCGCGCGCTACACTCGTCCCGCTGCCGCCCTCGCGCTGCTCGGAGAAGCTCCAGAAGATGGTGCGGTCGCGCGAAAAATTCGGGCTTAGAGCGACATCGAGAAGCCCGCCCTGCCCGCGCGCGGTGATGGGCGGCAGTCCGCCCTGCCCGCTCGCAGCCGACACGCCGCCGGAGCCGACCGGCAACAGCCCGCCAATTGGTGCCCCGACCTCCCCCTTAGCGGAAACGATGCGGAGCCGCCCCGGCTTTTCGGTGATCAGGAGATCTCCGCCGGGCAGCGGCTCGACCGCCCACGGCCTCTCCAAGCCTTTCGCCAGAACAGTCACGTCGAAAGCCACGCCGGACTTCACGGCGCAGGCGCGAGTCTGTCCGGGGAAGGCGGGTTTCTGTTCCGGCGCGTTCGCCGTTCTTGTTTCGAGCGGCGCGCAGGGCGCGTTTGAAGTTGGCGAAGCGGGCGTCGCAGAAGTTTTAACCGCATCGCGCCCGCCCTGCGCGCACGCGGTGCCGGTCGCCATCAAGACAATAGCTAGAACAAATGCCGTCTGACTTTTTTTCATGTATGACCTTCCTAAAATACCCCTTGGAATTTAAAGTTTCAGTTAGTTTGATGACTTCTCAGAAACAGCGACGCGAGCCTTCAGGGTCATGGCGCGGCCTGCCTCCATTCGAGTCGTCCGTCTACGCGCTGGCCGCCGATACGGACGTTTTCGAGCTTCAGCCCTTCGACGTTCTTGAGGACGAACGTGCGGTCGGCCTGCTTGATGTTGACGTTGCGCAGCGTAACGTCGCGCAACGGCGCGGCTGCCGGGGCGTCGCCGTTGAAGACCGTGCCCGCGCGTTCGACCGTGAAGTTCTCGAAGACGATGTCGCGGTAAGTTGACGGGAAGTTGCCGCCGAGTTGACCGGGATAGTCGAGTTGGAACCAGAAGAGGTTGTCGAACGCCTCCACCGTGAAGTTGCGCACGCGGATGTGTTCGACCGTGCCGCCACGGTCGAGGTTAGCCTTGAAGCGGATGGCGGACGCGCCCTTGCGCAGTATGTTGTCTGTGAAGTAGACGTGACGGATGCCGCCGGACATCTCGCTGCCGAGCGCGATGCCGTCCTCGCCGCCCATGTCGTTGTGGCGGACGACGACGTGCTCGCTGGGTCGTCCGATCTCGCGGCCATCGCGGTCGCGCCCCGACTTCACCACCACCGAATCGTCGCCGGTGCGGAACCAGCAACGCTCGATCAGCACGTGGCGGCTTGAGTCCACGTCAACGCCGTCGTTGTTGGCATGGTGGCTGTCCACGCGTATGCGCCGCACGGTGGCGTGGTCGGTGTAGACGAGGTGGTTCACCCAGAACGGCGAGTTCAGCACCGTGTAATCCTCCAGCAGCACGCGCTCGGCGCGGAAGAACTGGATGATGCTCGGCCTCAGGTGCGTGCCCTCGCCAAAGACGCGACGGGCGACGGGCGTACCGTCCGCGCCCATGCGGCGCAGGCGTTGGAAGTCCGGCTCCGCTCTGGGAATCCAGGTGAGAAACTCGCTCGCGGCGTTGCCGTCAATCGTGCCCTTGCCGGTGATGGCAACGTCGCGCACCTCAAAGGCGTAGATCAGCGGCGAGTAGCTGTGCACCTCGGTGCCTTCCCAACGCGTGAGCACGACCGGCAGGTAGTGCCGCGCCTCCGGGCTGAAGAGCAGCGTGGCTCCCTCGGCGAGGTGGAGGTTGATCCGGCTCGACAGATGGACGGGACCACGGCTCAGCCATTTCCCCGGCGGGATGACGACGCGCCCGCCGCCTTCCGCAGACGCTTTTTTGATCGCAGCCATGATGGCCGGGCGTGCGTCGTCCGTGCCCCCGGCCTGCGCGCCGAAGTCTGTGATGCGGTAGTCGCGGTCGGGAATCGAGGGCAGACGGATGCTCCGCACGACTTCCTCCACGCGTGCCCAGTCGTCAACCGGCTGAGCGAGGGCGGGCAGGGCGACGCCCAAAACGAGCGCGACGGCGAAGAATCGGACGTTTAGCGAGAGCGTTCGGGTTCGGTTCATAACGTGACTCCTAAGACGGTTTCAGGGCTGCGGCGAATTAGCCCCCGCGATGAAATCCAGCAGGGCGCGGATGTATTTAGCGAACGAATCAACCTGCGGGATGTGTCCCGCCTCCCCTATCTCGACCAGACTCGCGCGCGGGATACGCCGTGCGGCAGCCCTGCCGAGTGCGGGGTAGTCGCCCATCGTGGCGGCCACCTCTTTCGGCACGCGGTCTTTGCCGATGGCCGTCCGGTCGCGCTGCCCGATGATGAGCAGGGTCGGGGTTTTCAGTCGCTCGAATTCGTAGAGGACGGGCTGCGTGAAGATCATGTCCGAGGTGAGCGCGGCGTTCCAAGCGACGCGTCGGTAGTCAGGATGGCGCGTCCACCCGGCGAGAATCTCGGTCAATGCGTCATACTCAGGCTTCCATTCGCCGCCGAAGTAGTTCACACGCTGGTACTCCTTAATAGACTCCGGCGTGGCGCGCAACTCCTGTGCAAAGTTCTCTTCGACCGTGCGGTAGGGAGCCGACAGTTTCCAGTCCTCAAGGCCGATGGGGTTGACGAGCGCGAGGCGTTCGACCCGCCCCGGGTACATCAGAGCCATCCGCGTCGCCAGCATCCCGCCCATCGAGTGGCCGACGAGTGCGAACTTATCCACGCGGAGAGAGTCGAGCAGCGAACGCGTGTTGGCGGCCAATGCCTGAAAGCTGAACTGGTAGGAGGCGGGCTTGGACGACTTGCCGAAGCCGATCTGGTCGGGCGCGACGACGCGGTAACCGGCATCGGATAGAGCCTTGATCGTGGGCGACCAGTAAGCGCCGGAGAAGTTCTTGCCGTGCAGGAGCACGACGGTGCTCCCGTTGGGTCTGGCGGGCGCGATCTCCATGTAGGCCATGCGCAACCTCTGGCCTTGCGTGTCGAACTCGTAGAAGCTGACGGGGTGAGGGTACTGGTAGTTGGTCAACTCCGGGTCGAGCGCAGGCGTCGCTGCGCGTCCCTGAGCGGCGGGTTTAGTCTCCTGACCTTGACCCGACGCCGTGAGCACCGCGAGCGTCAGGACGAACGACACGAGCAGTAGGTAAACGTCTTTCCTCACTTCGACCCCCTTGGACGTAAAAAGAGTGTGTGGCGTGAAGCATAACTGATATGAGAATCGATCTGCCAGCAGGGATGAGGCCGACGCCGGAAGCCGTCTCCGAAAGGCGTTGGCGCGGGTTGCGGCTAAACTAATCGAGGTTGAGCAACCACACGTCGGCCTCTCTGATGGCAAGTCCGTAGTAGAGCATGCGATTGTCGGTCGAGAGGCCGTAGCCTGAGACACGGTGATGAGATGGAGGAAAGAGTTCGTGAGATTTTTTCGTCTCGGTGTTGACGAGATATATCTTGTGCTGGTGGTTGAAGATCAGCCGCCGGTTATCTCTGAGCCAGACGGGGCTGTAGCCGAAGTCCGTGATCCACTCGAAGTCGCCCGTCTCGAAATTGTAGAGCACGAGGCCGGGAGTCTTGCCGGACGGGCTTGACCACCCGGCGAGTTTGCGCCCGTCCGGCGACCAGGAGTTCACCCAGTAGTCCGACAGACGGCGACGGGTGTGGTCGATCAGGCGATAGGGTGCCTGCTCGTTCCAGGGCTTCTCGACCTCGATGATGGAGCAGGATTCGAGATGGCGATTGTAGCCGATGCGCGTGCCGTCGGGCGACCAGAACGGGTAGGCGATGCTCGACCCTTCGGTGAAGGTTATCTGCCGGAGGTCGCTGCCGTCGGGTCTGATCATCCAGGCTTCGTATCTGCCGCTGCGGTCGGAGTAGAAGACGATGCGCGTGCCGTCCGGCGACCAGCGCGGGCTGCGATCCTTGTAGAGATCGTCGGTCAGCTTGCGGGGCGACTCCGCGCCGTCTTTCCCGACAACGTAGAGGTCTTCCTGCTTTTCGCCCTGTGAGGAGTAGACGAACAACTCGCCGTCCGGCGACAGGTTCGGCGCGGACGCGTGCCGGGAGCCTTGCGTGACTGCGACCGGCTGCCCCGTGATCGTCTCCTTGTAAGGGTTGAAGCCGACTTTGAAGATGTTGGTGCTGCTCACCTGATTGACGTAGGCCGCGCGCCGTCCATCGCGCGAGAAGGCCAACTGGTAGGCGTAAGATGAAGGTGTGTTCAGCGGTTCGGGCGCTCCGGTCGCACGCCCGGTCTGTTCTTCCAGAGGCACGCGCCAGAGGTTCATGCTGCCGCCCCGGTCGCTGGCGAAGTAGAGAAACTTCCCGTCGGGCGACCAGACCGGGTTCCAGTCGAAAGCCGCGTCGTCCGTCACGCCCACGGGTTCGCTGTCACCGCCGCCGCGCGCCGGGACTGTCCAGATGTCACGCTGCCCGCCCTTGTGCTTGCCCCAGTAAGCGATGCGCGCGCCCGAAGGCGACCATGCGGGCTGCGCCGCGTCGCCGGTCTTCGCGTCCGTCAGTTGGCGTCGCTCGCCCGTCGAGACGTTGACGATCCAGATCATGCTGGAGCCGAGGCCACGGACGTTCGGGTCTGTAAAACCCTCGGTCGAGAAAGCGACCTCTCGCCCGTCCGGCGACCATGAGGGGTAGAAGCCGAAATCGGTCAGGCGTCTTGTTGATTCGCCCGTCGCGCCCATGATGAAAATGCCGCCCTTCTCCCTTTCGGAACGAAAGACGACGTATTCACCGTCCGGCGATAAGGCGGGATGGGTGTCGTCTGCGGGCGAGTTCTCGGTCAGGTTGAGCGGATTGCTCCCGCCTACTCTCTGCCAGTAGATGTCCCAATCGTCAGGCGCGCGCGCGGCGTAAATGAGAGCCTTCCCGTCCGGCGAGAGACTCGGGTAGTGTTCCTGCCCCGGCTGAGTCGTGAGTTGCGTGACGTTGAAACGTGCGCCCGCCACGCCCGCCGCTTCTCTCGCAGGGGCTACGGCGTTGCGACGCCACGCGAAGTAAACAACGGTTGCCGCGACGACTATTAAGAGAGATGCGAGCGCGAACCGGGCTGTGCGTCGGGATAGACTTCGCGGCGGGCGCGTCCGCGCTGCATCCGCGACGAACTTATCCGACACCTGCGGCGACGAATCGAGCGCGCGTTGCAGACGCTTTAGTTCGGTGCAGAGGTCGGAGGCGGTTTGATGTCGCCGTTCCCGATCCTTTTCCAGCGCGCGGCAGACGACGCGTTCGAGATCGGGCGCGGCGTCGGAGTTGGGTATGTTCGGCGTCGGCGGGTCGTGGTTGAGGATGCGGTCGAACGTGGCGGCGTTCGTCAACCCACGGAAAGGGTGTGTGCCCGTCAACATTTCGTAAAGGATGACGCCGAGGCTGAACACGTCCGTGCGGTGGTCTACTTTCTGCCCCAAAGCCTGCTCCGGGGACATGTATGCGACCGTGCCTACGACCGTGCCCGTCTCCGTCTGCACCGATTCCGCTAGATGATGCGGGGCGTCAGGCGATGAGCTGCGCTCGGTCAATTTCGCGATGCCGAAATCGAGCACCTTCGCATAACCATCGGGGCGCAGCATGATATTTTCGGGCTTGATGTCGCGGTGAATAATTCCGGCGGCGTGCGCTGCGACGAGTGCTTCGGCGACCTGAGCCGCGATGCTGAGCGCGTCTGCGTTCTGCAACTCACCGGCGGCGATGAGACGGCGCAGCGTCCGTCCTTCGACGAACTCGGTGGCGATGAAGTGTGTGCCTTCGGACTGGCCGACCTCGTGGATGGTGACGATGTTCGGGTGGTTCAGCGCGGAGGCGGCGCGCGCCTCATGCTCGAAGCGACGGACGCGCTCCGGGTCTTTCGTGAATCCGGCGGGGAGGAGTTTGAGCGCGACGCGGCGTTTGAGCCTTTCGTCTTCGGCGAGATAGACTTCGCCCATCCCGCCCGCGCCGAGGAGCGATAAAATTCTGTACGAGCCGACACGCCGCCCCGCTTCGGCAGTGTCGCCCCCACGCGCCGCAGCCCTCGCGACGACTTCCAACGCGGGCTGCTCGATGAAGTTTTCGGCGCGCCCGTGCGCCGCGAGCAGCGACTCGATCTCCGCGCGCAGTTCATCATCGCCCGCGCACGCCGCCTCGAGGAAGGCGGTGCGCTCTCCCGCGTCCTTCTCGAACGCCACATCGAGAAGCGCGTCTATCTGCCTGAATCGTTCAGCCCGCAATGCCGCCGCCCTCTTCTTCCCCCGCGCTCAATTCGCGGTAGAGCCACGCCTTCGCCTTCGCCCACTCACGCATCACCGTGACGGGAGAGATATTCAGAAATTGCGCCGTCTCCTCGACGGAGAGGCCGCCGAAGAAACGTAACTCCACGATCTTACTCTTGCGCGCGTCCAGTTTCGCCAACTCTTCCAACGCTTCGTCGAGTGCGACGAGGTCTGTGTCGCGTTCGTCGGAAACGACCAGCAACGCCTCGTCGAGTGCGACGCGCCGTGCCGTCCCTTCGCGCGCTTTCGGGCGGCTGCGCGCGAAGTCTACGAGGATGCGGCGCATCAACTGCGCCGAGACGCCGAAGAAGTGCGCGCGATTCTCGAAGCGCGCGTCCTTCCAGTTGATGAGCCGCGAGTAGGCTTCGTTGACGAGTGCGGAAGTCTGAAGCGTGTGTCCGGCGCGCTCGCGCCCCATGTAGCGATGTGCGAGGCGGTGCAGTTCGGCGTGGACGAGCGGCACGAGGCGTTCGAGTGCGGCCTTGTCGCCGCCGCTCCACGCCGCCAGCAACTCTGTCACGTCATGTGTCGAAGGATCGGCCATAGAAAGATTTACGGAGAGGACTTGGAACGTTAACACGTGCCGGGGAACAAAATTTATCACACATCGCGCTGGCGTCTCCAACTCTTCCGACCGCCGGAGAAATATTTTACGGGCAGGTGATAGTTTTCCCGCACGCCGCACGCAATAGCTTGTCAGAGGAGAAACTTTGACATGACAAGAAACAGGATCGCTAAATCTTTACTGGTCGCCGTGCTGCTCGGCGCACTCGTCGCCGCGTTGTCTCCCTTTAACTCCGTCCCGAATACATCGGCGCAGGCAAAGCAGCCCGCGCCGCAGAGTAAGACGAAATTCCGCCGCACGCGCGTCACCGCCGCAGACATCGCGCGCCTGCCGCGCGGCAAAAACTACGTCGTGCAGATCAGCCCCGGCACGCAGAGCCGCGCGGGCACCTACAGCGGCTCGACGACTGTGAACAGCGGCGTTTTGAACTCCAGAGACGAGGGCGGCAAAAGCGGCCTGACCAAAGCTGGCGCGGGCACGCTCACGCTCGCGGGCACTAACAACATCTACGAGTTCGTCTCCGACACGCCCATTGATTTCAGCCGCGTCGTGGTGCAGACAAGCCCGGACGCAGCCCCGGAGTCGCTCGAAGCGTGGCTGCGGAAGCATCGTCCGGCCAGCGGGATGAGAGGCTGGCCTTTCAGGCGTCTGCTCATCGGCTCGGCTGAAGGGATCGCCGAAGTCGAGGGCTGGAAAATCAGAGACGCCGCACCCGGCACCGAGTACAAATGTGAGAGTGGGGGCGAAGGCGACGACTACTGCGGCTGTTCCAGCATTCTCGACTGCACCCTGATGGTGGTTGCGGGCAAGTGCTCTTCGTCACTCTCCTGCGGCGACGGCGAATGTTACTGCGACGCGCGCTGATGCACGGCTTCTCTCTCGCGGAGGCAAACACATGAAAATGAACCGGAGCGGCGCGCGCGCCGCGCTGCTCGGCGCACTGCTGCTGTACGCGGCGTGCGCTGGCGCGGCCTCTGAGCATCTCATGCCAGCGTCGGAAGCCGAGGCGGTTGCGGCTGTGGCGCGCACGGCGCTCGCGCGACTCCCCGCCGAGGCGCGTCTGGACGAGATCAGGGACGGGCATCTGCGCCGCGCCGTGCAGACGACATATCGCGCGGTCGTCGAACTGGCCGACAACCGCGACTCCGCCAGGGTCGCCGCCCTCAACTCCAAATTCGAGCGCGCCTATGCTTCAGTCGCGCGCGAAATCGCGCGGGGCGAACACCGTACCTGCGCGGCCAACTGCAAGTCGTTCGACGGCGACCCGTGCGTGGCGAAATGCAAGGCCGACGGTAAAAAGTTTTGCGGTTGCAAGTTGATCCTCTTCGGCTGCGTCGTCGCGGAGTGTCTCTTCTGAAGGCTGTCGGGCGAGCCGGGAGCGTTGCACGACGGCAGGCGTCGTTTGTCGCTTCGCCGTTCCCGGTCGCCGCTCAGCGACTTTGCACTCGAAGCACTAACGCGCCCCAAAAATAGTTCTCGCAACACAACCTCCGGCTGTGCTCTGACAACCTCCGGCTGTGCTCTGACAGAAGATTGACCGGCGGCTCTCATCCCTTCCTATCCAGTCGCTATCTCTCCCGCTTCCCTTAACCTGACTGTTTTCATCAGCGGCAACGCTCGTGCGAAGAATGCCCTGCGTGCGGTCGCTAGTGTGGCAAAATTTTCCATGCAGTAAAATATATTGTGATAAATGAGTCATCGCAGAGGCTGCATATCGCGGCTAAAATTTTTTTTGTGCGACACAGCCTGTCTGTGAAGGATTAGAGAAGAACCTTCGACGTGTTAATTTATGAAGCGATAGCCCTGTCGGAATTGCAGATTCGGTGGGCATCCATATTGATCGGCGAGGCGCGAGCGCCAACTCTTAATTCGCCGGAGTCCCATGCAAGGAGAAAGAATGGAACGTAAAGTAGCATCCGATTACCCGCAGGAGTTGTTAGACCTGTTTCACGAATACCAGCACGGCGACATAGACCGTCGCACTTTCCTCTCACGCGCCGGTAAGTTTGCGGTCGGCGGCCTGACGGTCGCGGCAATTTTCGAGAGCCTGACGCCCAACTACGCCTGGGCGCAGCAGGTGCCGCCGGACGACAAACGCATCAAGGTGGGCTACGAAGTCGTGCAATCCCCCGCCGGAAACGGCTCGATCAAGGGGTATCTGGCTCGTCCGGCACAGGGGAAAAAGCTGCCCGTCGTGCTCGTCATTCACGAAAACCGTGGACTCAATCCTTATATCGAAGATGTCGCGCGTCGCCTCGCGCTCGCCAAGTTCATCGCCTTTGCGCCCGATGGATTGACTTCGGTGGGCGGCTATCCCGGCAGCGACGAGAAAGGCGCGGTCGCCTTCCGCACGGTGGACGGGAAGAAGATGACCGAAGATTTCGTCGCGGCGGCCAAATGGCTCAAAGCGCGTCCCGATTCCACACGCAAACTGGGCGCGGTGGGTTTCTGTTTCGGCGGCGGGATGGTGAATCAGTTGGCCGTGCGGTTGGGCGCGGAACTGAATGCCGGGGTCGCGTTCTACGGTCGGCAGGCGGGCACGGCTGATGTCCCCAGGATTTCCGCGCCGCTCTTGTTTCATTACGCGGGCAACGACGAGCGTATCAACGAGGGCATCGCGGCTTACGAGGCGGCACTCAAGGCCAACAAGAAGATTTACACCTCGCACATGTACGAGGGCAAACAGCACGGCTTCCACAACGACACGACGCCACGTTATGACGAAGCCGCCGCCAAACTGTCATGGACGCGCACCCTCGAATTCTTCAACAAACACCTGCGCTGACGCTTGACC